>CAZFPQ010000001.1:0-89751 GCA_964521065.1 uncultured Bacteroidia bacterium
GATCAGTCTTTACGTTTTGAAATATACTACTCATTATCAGTGACTTATGACTACTATCGCCCTAAGTTAAGCATATTGATAATCAGGTACTTATATTGGGACAAGTCTATTGGCCAAATTCACTGACCTAGAGCCCCATTTTTTCGATTGTGGATTCTAAAATATCTAAACTTACAGTCAAGTTAGAGTCAATAGACTTAGTACAATGGTCACTTTCACAAACCATAAAGTGATAGTCTAAGCCCACCTGCTGAGCCACGTCGCAGTATAAGTGACTTAAGTAATCGTCAGGAAAAAATTCAAGCACAGGAACTCCTGGTTTCATAAAAGCAAAATTAGCAAAGCCTGCTCCATGCGTTCCAACAACAGCTTTGGCATTGTAGAACAAAGAGATCTGCTCATGGAAAGACAAATCTCCAAGCCGAAAAGATTGAAAGCCGTATTTGCTCAATATTTCAAGTACTTTATCCTCGTTAGTGACCGCTCGGCGTGTCACATCTCCCCTGGAAACATAAACGTAAGGCGCGCCTTTCACTGATGAGTCGAGGGTAGCCTGAGAAAGAAAAGAATCCCTCAGAAAAGGAATTATCCATTCCGGTATTTTACTCCCTACCCTAGGGTGACTACCCGTTAATAGTCGACTTGCTTTCAGATAGGGATATTCATAACATGTAATAAGCTTTTCAGGTGGGATACCAATAGCTTCCAAGGTACTCTGCTGAAAGGGCTTAGATATATCTGGAACTAAGTAGTAATCAATGTCCTCATCCTTGAATCTCGATTTTTGTAATACGTTGAGGCGAGAAATCGTATCTATAAGCCAATGGAAATAGTTGTAGGTACCACCTCCCCCAGACAAAAAGCTAAATACAGTTCCTTTAATGTTCTTAGGCCTATATATTTTGGGGATCTTTATTTGTGTAAGTTCATGCTCCTTGACTCCAAACGTATATGAATACTCTCGGATTCCCTTATTTTGTCCATCAAAATAGGCAACGTTGAAAATGCTGTCTGTAAAAACACTTCCCTCTTGGATCTCAAGTAATGAAATAGGAGGTGCTTCGTACTCTTCCAAGGAAGGAAGAAGGTCCTGAGAAAACCTCAATATGAAGTCATCTGGTAAGGATAGCTTTAGGTGCAGAGTGGATGAAAACTCGTAAACGCAAGTGTTTCCATTTTGCAGGCTGGACAGATCGCTAAGACTTTGCATTCGAAACCTACTTTGCAGTGGTCCAACTAATATCCTTCCGATACTATGGTCTTGAGCGCGACGGAAAGCAACAGATACATTTTTTTGGGCTTTAGGAGATAATGCCATTAGTCTTGAAATGAATGAGGTATAATTAAATAAATCGTTTAACCATAAAAATCTCGAAGGGTTAGTCAAAGGTTTCTATAAGCTTTTTCCCCTATTTTCTTAAGTTTCCGAAAATTCTTCATTTACCTACTCTGAGTCCCTTTCTTCTGCTCGGTAGAGCACGTGCCCTAGAAGTTTGTTTTAGGGCAGCAAAACTGATACCAAATCTTCCCGATAGCATAAGTGGAATTTGATAACTAATCCTATAATATACCTGCTCAAATGAGCAACTAACCATATCAAAGTACCAATTTAAACTTAGATCAGAACCATTTTGTATACCTTTCAACCATTTTGATAGTGGATACACAAAATATTGGATAAAATCGAAGCTTTCAGACAACTCATAGCATACTGGTTATGAATGAATTATCTAATTCTACTTTTCTACCTCTAGGGTGGCGAAGATCACATAGAACCTGCAAGAGAATTATATTCTTCAACCTTATATCTCAAATATAGATTATAGCTAAATACAGAGAAACAGAAAATAATATCACATAAGGCCGTGCACAGGGAATTGTATTCTCCATAGGGTGCCTCAAAGATCCCCGCAAATGGAAAACATATTGCAAATACAATGAATATTGCACCGCTCGTTATATTCACTTTTTCTAAAACTATGCCATTTCTCAAACACAGAAATAACATCCCAAACATGAGAAACAACCCAGCATATCCTGCATCAAAGAATAATTGAAAATAAAAGCTATGAGTGTAAACCAAACGTCCCAAATAGACTCCGTATGCTTTAGCTACTCCAGAAGGAAGGTGCCCCTGCTGACCGTAGCCAAAGATTTGAGCCTCCTTGAACTCTGACATCTCTTTAAGGCATTCATTCCAAATGAAACTCCGACTATTACCTGTCGCAAGTTCATCCTCCTCACCAGATCGAGAAAGGCCACTAGCTAACTCAGTTTGGGCAAAAGCTTTTAGAACTGTTGAAATTGAAAAAGCTATTATTGGGATTCCTAAAAAAACAAACGGTAATAACCATCTTAGCCTAAACTTTTTATAGGCCAGTATAATGCCTAATGTAAAGACTATGTTCCCCAAAGTGCCTCTGGAGTCAATCACTAATACCGCAAATATACAAGCAGATAAAATAGCAATTACCAGCCATTTTTGTTTTTTACGCAACTCCTCTCCCATCAACAATGCAATCGAAAAGAGAGCCATGCAACCTAAGAACACACCAAAACCGTTTGGGTGTCCTCCCAATACGAAGCCGGTACGCCCAAAATCTAGCCCTAGTAAACTAGCAAGCATACTAGGTGTTAAGTCCTCCTCAGGAATCGGCTCATGGTTGGGGATTTCTATCCCTAGGAAGAAGCAGATCAGTGCGAATACAACCACAAAACCTCCACTCACATAGAGTACGAATAAAGCACTATGGAAACGAGAGGAGAAATCTTTCCAGGATTTCACATCTTGAAAGCTCTTGGTAAGTCCTCCATACAAAACTAACGCGAACATGACTCTCTGAAATGCAATATTCAAAAAGCCGGTCATCGATGCTTCTTCAGCATTGGTTCTCATATAACTGTACAGGATAACCCCTAAAAATCCTGCTAAAACTAAAACCTGAAACCTGTTATACACTTTAGGCCAATATATGCGGCCACCTTTTTCGGGAAAAAAATAAAAAAATCCATAGATCAAAGACAGTGGAAACAGATGCCTTAATGCCTGAACACCGGAAAGGTCGGCAAAGGTATTTCCAAAGAAGTATAATCCTATAATTACCCCTAATAACCGCATAAACTGGATAAGTCAAACCTTGATATTGAGGCTAGGAAATATCCATAATCTCAAAATCATCTCAAGCCCCATATTCACGGGTCTACCGTAACCTTTAGTACCCTATCTTTCACGAAATCAGGAAACCCAATACCCGAGCAACCGCCGCGCATAGCCTTCTATAAACCGCCGAGGCATGTGTTTAGGAGGACAGTTTTTTAACGTGTATCGGGTGAAGTCGCGCAAGTTAGCCCCCCCACGAATCGAGAAAAGGTGATTGTAATAACCTTTCAGGGTCTTCGTCACCATGTTTTCATTGGCCCCACATGCTTCAGGAAATGTATATAGAAATGCATCGTAGTTTATATACATTTCAAAACCAGCTCGAAAAGCATTGTAGGTAAAATCATAGTCGGCAAGATAGTGCGGAAAGCGCTTCCGATCAAAGAAACCTATTTTTTCGAAAACTACTCTAGGAATCCACAAACCCCGCCCAGGTAAGGTAGTTACAGGATGGATACCCGCCTGTTCATCAGGAGGTAGGGTTTCTAGGAGATAGGTTACCGTCCTTTCGTCACAGTACTCACCACCATAAATGACTTGCTTGGTAGACGCATCTTTCTCTAGAGATCCAATTACGGCTTCTGGCTTTTGCTTAGCCCAAGCTACCATATTGGCTAGGTATTCTTCCGGCAAGATTGTGTCATCGTTCAAGGTGAGGCAGTAGTCGGCTCCTTGAGACAGAGCTGCCTCTATCCCAACATTGACTCCACCTGTCCACCATAGGTTCCCATCACCTTTGATAACATTTACCTCGGGATAATATTCAGTCAACATTTTGCCCGTGCCATCGGTCGATCCATCGTCAATCACGAAAACGGTAAAATCTTTGTAGGACTGCTTTCTCAAAGAGTCGAGACAGTTTCGAGTGTAATCTTTGCGATTGAAAACGGGTATAAGGATGAATAATTTCAAAATTTTAACTAATTATTTATGTAGAATCGACAATAAAGGTCGTCTAAAGCAGCAATTAAATTTAGAGTAGAATCAAGTTTTTAGGATGACGTTTTACTCAGTATTGATTCGTCAGATTTCATAGCTAGCGCCTTATGGTACATTTTTTTCAGTTGAGGTCCTATAATACTAGGATGAAAAGCCTCTTGATAGCACCGCTTGGCTCTTTGACACATTGCTTGATAAGCGGAATTAGAAAGTCGCATTCCTTCAAGTAGGGCTTGAGTAGCTTCTGCCACTGAAGATACTACAAATCCAGCGCCATGGTCATCGATGATTTGGCTAATGGGTACTTTATCTGTAATGATTACAGGTGTTCCCACAGCTAGGGCTTCGGCGATCGCGAGCCCAAATCCTTCGAAGCGAGATAGCTGGAAATAAAACTTCGACTCTGACAAAAGACGTGTTTTATCTTCGGCTGAAACCCGGCCAGTCATGTGCACCTCTTCTTGGGTAATATCTTCCTTCTTCATAAGAGTTTCCAGTCGATTTTTTGACTCTTGGTCGTATTTCCCTATTAAGGTAAAGGGCACAGATTGGCCCTGCTCATGCTTGAACCGCCCAAGCGTTTCTAGCATTAGATCAATGCCTTTTTGATGAAAGTCGTATCTTCCCAAAAAGGAAATCTTTCTTTGCTTTTTAATTACCTCAACCTGATGATCCACGACTGGAACAAAGTTTGTCACCATCTCCACCGTGGGGTTAGAAGTGTAACGCCGTATATATCCCTCTCCCAATGGTGTAAGAGCATGAACTACGGTTGCTTTAGCCAGCAACTGCCGCTCAAAAAGCACCATATATATCTCTTTCAACATGCGATTTTTAATCATACTCTCAGGGCTGTATGAGTCATGAGGAGTATGGATGAAGGCAAAGCCTAGATCATTTAGAATTTTAGCTTTAACAAAATTAGGTGGGTAGAAGACACTGTGCAAATGAAATACGGTGGTATCCTTATCCAACGTGGCAACCCAATCTCGGAACTCCTTTGGCAAACTAAATCCTTTATAGGATGTCATAGGAAAGGACCTGACGACAAAGCCATCCACCTCTTCTAACCTTACCCCAGATGAAACGTCTGTAGAGAAATGTGCGAACTCGAAATCAACTTCTCCTCGTAGTACATTAGCTACCTGATAAACATATTCTAGTACACCGTTACCTGACTCAGCAACGTAAGGAGTTGTGTGGATGACTTTTATCATGATTAGAAGTTTTGGCTAGCTAAGAGACCTGTGGTTTGTTGAACCTTTCAACTTTCTTTTTATCTTATTTATGTTATTCTTATTCATAAGGGCCACTCAAGCTTGTTACTACTTTGCAAAGAGTAACTGTTACTCATACAATTGGTTGATTTTCGCGCTAACTCAAATTGTTTGAACTGGGTCTTTGAAGAGTTTTTGACCCAATCTCTTTCAGGCTTTGACTATCAAAGTTATACTTCATGAATTGACAGTGCCCAGAAAGAAACCAAACTGCCTCCAATCGGCTGATTTGAATATCACTCTTTTCATATACATCAACAACCAATTAGATCTGCTAAATGTGTATTATGCATCAAGCATTTGCAATAATCGCTCCGTTGTGGCTTTAGGAGAATAATGCTTTAAAACCCATTCTCGTCCACTCGCAGCAATGTTAGTTACTGCATCCTCACTCTCTAACACATCCCTGATACCATTGACATTATTCAAGTCAACACCTAAATAATGCTCCTTGTTTTGTGGCATTACGGGAAGCTTAATCCCAAACTTGTCAAAATCTACATGCATGGTTAAAGATCCTGAAACCAATGATTCCCAAAAGCGCCAGGAATCAAATTGGTAGACCCTGTCATATGGTAGGATGTTCAATTTTTCTTCAACCTTGGTTACAATCCGTACAATCTGATTTTGCTTGGTCAGTATTTCTTTCTGTGCGTAGCCTGAGACTGCGTTAACAACTTTATTTGCACCAAGAGCTCTGTAGTAAGCGGGGTTATGCCTCCTTCCTGTTTGTTGCCAGAAAATATAATCCTCAGGCATTGAGGCATCTGCATCAAAAGCTGGAATCCCTGAATTTTCTGGATAATGTTCATAAACTAATGGCATTACATTTTTGTCAAAATGTGCTCTTAGGTTATGTAATATTCGAAAGTTTGATACAGTACAGTTATTCCGCTGCTCAAATGGTAAAGGTTGAGCAGAATTAATGATGCGGCTCGATGGACCGAACTGCCAAGGAACAAAATTGGAAGGATGCGTATATTTTTGATTATACTGTGATTTTAAAACGTAGTCAACAGCTCGCATCCTTTTATCATAACCTGGCGTTATTAAGAAGTCTGAGCAATCCAAAAATATTGAGGTAAATTCCCTATTTCGGTCAAAGATATTTTCAGGTAACAAGTCTAACCTATCATAATCAAATAGTTGGGAGGCAAATACTACAAGGTCAAAGTCATTAAGATTAACTCCCTCCTTCTGCCGGATGAGATAATCACCTTCCATTTCTGACTGAAGCCAATAATTTATGTTTCCCCAGAACTCTATCCCAAGTTCTTTGAGCCCCTCGGCCAGAACTACTACTTGATGTTGATATGCTGCTTTATCAGGAGTCCCAAGTGGGTGACAGATGAAATAAACCTTCATAATAAAAATAGTGTTATTGGAGTGTTGTAGATAGAGCCTATCTTAGGTATCACCTCCACTAAGCATAGAAAAAATGGTCGCTTTAATTTTTTGAGGAATGGTTGAGCAGCGGCGAAGTAAAGTGTTGACTCTTCTCGATTAAAAATGCTAGGTAAACCTTCTTCTGCCTATGTTTGAGAGAAGGAGCAAAATATAATCATTTAAGTCACTAACCTTAAGAACACCGATGATAGCCATAGTCCAACTATCAAAACCAAATAAAAAAATAGTCATTCTCTAAGTTGTAAAAATACCTGACAGGTCAAAAGTCACACTCGGAGAAGTTTACTGAGTATAAAATATTGGCTTTACAGCATTTTTTATACTTTGTTATACAAAAAAATCGATTTAGAATATTCACATACAGTGCATGTATTTTCATACTGCAAAAGGTACTGAGATCCGTGTGGTGCTATAGGCCTCAATCTGCTCGATCATCTTTTGCTTAGGGGACTCCCCATCTACCAGCACGGCCTTGTACCACTCAGTAGTATGTTTCAGTGTAGCTTCAAAGTCCCATTTGGGGAACCAGCTTAACATATGAAAAGTCTTTTCAATGGTCAACTGTAGCAATGAAGCTTCATGAACTGCATTTGGATTGGAGGCATCTACCCAACTACCCTGACCCCAATATTCGATGATTTTATCAACCAGTATCCGTACAGGTTGATTTGAAGTAACCAGCGGGCCAAAATTGAAGCCTGAGCAAATTTGAGCTTTTTCTCTAATGCTACGTTGAGGGTCGAGCAAAATCGCCCCCAAATGTAAATACCCCCCCACAGGTTCGAGGACGTGTTGCCAAGGACGAGTAGCGACAGGATTTCGAACCTCAATTGATTGTTTCTTCGCTAGGGCACGCATGCAGTCAGGGACAATGCGGTCTGCTGCCCAATCGCCTCCTCCAATTACGTTGCCAGCCCGCACACTAGCCACCTGGATCTGATGTTCTTCCAATCGGTCAGGATGAAAAAACGAGCGGCGCCAAGAATCAATCAACAGTTCGGCCGCTCCCTTACTAGAGGAGTACACGTCATAGCCACCCATCGGATCGTTTTCTCGGTAACCATGAATCCATTCCTTGTTACTATAGCATTTGTCAGTGGTGACACAAATTACCGTTACTGGACGCTCTAGCTTCCTTACCGCATCCAAGACATAGGCCGTACCTAGGGTGTTGACTTCTACGGTTTCGATGGGGTGCTCGTAGGAATAGCGTACTAGGGGCTGCGCCGCCATGTGGAAGATGATATCAGGCTCTACCTTAGCGATATAGGCTTCTAGAGTATTCTGATCGCGTATGTCGGCTACCTTGTGGTTTATTTCATCTACCAAGTTGAGTTGATCAAAAAGAGCAGGCTGAGTGAGAGGAGTCAGAGAATAGCCATAAACCTCGGCTCCCAAAAGCAAAAGCCACTGCGTCATCCAACTCCCTTTGAATCCCGTATGACCGGTAACCAATACTTTCTTTCCAGTATAATATACTTTTAAGTCCATTTTTCTAGTGTTTGGATCCGAAATTAAGAGCGAGAGATAGGCGCAGTATTGCAATAAAAGGGCCATTATCTCTCGCCCGTATTTAACTTAGGAATTTGCTTTAGTCAGTGTAGGGAAGAGGGCGCATTGCTCCTGATATAGTTCTAGGATATAGCGATCTTCAAACTCTATGTCATCTAGGGTGATAACTCCATTTTTGGGAACATCTCGCAGGAGTTTCGCATTTTCAGCCAAGCCCACTGGAAGCAGATTTTCAGATCGTGCCGTACTATAGTTTTCACATTCTCCGTAAACCATAAAGCCCCCGATACCATCAAGCAAATCTCCTGTAGTCAGGTCAGTTTTTGCCAGAGAAATGACTTCAACTTTAGGATCTCCAGCTGCAGTCACAATCATATCGTTAAAATCTACTAGGCGAGCCACCGAGCTCCCAATTTCGAAAAACAACAAATGATAAGGTATGTAGAAGCTGTAGAGCGGTCCTTCGCCCAGTTTTCCATATTTCAGGTATTTTCTGGTGAAAGAGTCCTGCGCAGTAGCATAGACACAAACACCTGGACCAGGTTTACCTCCGATAATGAAGTCGACAATACCTCCGTTAGCCTTAAGTTCTTCTACATCGTAGAGATGAGTTAACTCATCCATATGCTTACCAGGAGCCTTAAATCCATTCATGCCGCGTTGATTGACTCGAAAGCCAATAGCATTGGCAATTACCGCCTGTTCGAGGTTGACCTTAGTACCATCAGCAAAGTTCGTGGCCATAACCGAACTCATGCCCCAGCCAGCAGCAAAACCTTCTTGGGTCTTTGGTGTCCGGTACTGGTCTAGCATGCCTTTGATGTTGATGGCTACTAAGGGCTCAAAGCCTCGCATTTTCACCTCACGGAACAAATTAAGGGTACAACCTGGCTGGTCACCTTCGGCTACAGTATACTTGACCCCCGCCTGACGAGCCTTGTGTGCAATCAGGGGACCTAAAGTACCGTCCAGTTCGGCATTGAAGGAAAGCACGTGTTTGCCCTCTTCGATGGCTCTTAAGATCACTTGAGCCGCAAACTTGAGGGAACCCGTGGCCTCGATAAGCACATCGAGCGGTTGGGTCTGATAAAGGAGGTCGAGATTTTGGGTAATGGCTGGGAAACCCTCCTTAATAGCCGATTCCAGCTCCGATACCGTTTCCACGATTCGGTAGTTTTCAATACCTGCAATTTCAAAAGCATCCAGAGCGGTTTGCAAAGTACGATTGTATACCAAAGCTACTCGGATGCCAGGCGTATAGCGATGGAGTTGGTTAAGGATACCCTTACCCATTTCACCAGCTCCAACGAGGGCAGCTTGGATGTAGTTGTTTTCAGCGGCACGCTTGGCCAGTGCTTTATCTACTATAATCATTGATTGGTACTTGAAAGAGGTTTTGGGTAATTATAAATGAGCCAAGGCGGGTTGATCAGACCACACTTTCCAGGGAGCTTGTCCCTTTTCCCACATCCCTTCCAGTAGATTACGGTCACGCAGAGTGTCCATGGGTTGCCAAAAGCCAAAGTGCTTATAGGCCGATAGGTTTCCAGATTGGGCTAGCTGCTCCAATGGACTACGCTCCCATACCGTATGGTCGCCTTCGATCAGGTCGATCACACTGGGCTCACATACGAAGTACCCACCATTAATCATGGCATTGTCGTGCCCGTCTCCCTTCGGCTTTTCACGGAACTGATGAATCTTGTGATCACCTTCAGTCAGCGTGAAAGCCCCAAAACGGCCTGGCTGTTGTACGGCGGTGAGGGTAGCTTCTGTCCCTTGGGTTCGATGGAAATCGATCAGTTCAGTGATATTGACATCACTGACTCCGTCACCATAAGTGAGACAGAAAGCTTCATCACCGATGTATTCCCTGACGCGCTTAAGGCGTCCACCGGTCATGGTGTGCAGACCAGTGTCTACCAAGGTTACCTTCCAGGGTTCGGCGTTACGACGATGGACCTCCATATGATTATTGACCATATCAAAGGTCACGTCAGACCTATGGAGGAAATAGTTTGAGAAGTACTCCTTGATGACGTAACCCTTATAACCACAGCAAATGATAAATTCATTGATACCGTAATGGGAATATATCTTCATGATGTGCCAGAGGATGGGTTTGCCTCCGATCTCCACCATGGGCTTGGGGCGTACACCACTTTCTTCGCTAATACGCGTACCAAATCCACCTGCAAAAATTACTGCTTTCATGCTAATTAATTGAATTTTGAATGGATAGAATGAAATGTAGAGTAAGAGCCCTAGGAAAAAGGTTATTGATGTATGTTAGATTTACCGTATCTGGTTTCTAAATTCTTTTCTTCTGACGACTAGCCTTCCTTTTTTCCACAGGCTTAGACTGCCTCTAGTTTAAAAGGAGAATCAAACTCTTCTAGTGATGGCATATTTTGATCTTTAACTGAAAGAATGGGGCTCATATCTGGCCACTCAATTCCACAACTGTCCCAGCGGATACCTCCATCACTTTTAGAGTGGAACATAGCTGAGCCGAAGTACTGCAGTATAGTATTGTCTTCCATAGCATAGAATCCGTGAGCAAAACCCTCAGGGATGTACAACATACTAGCGTTTTGAGGGCTAAGTTCGATTGCAAAATATTGCCCATAGGTAGAAGAATGAAGACGGACATCTACTACAACATCTAGTAATTTTCCAGAAACACAAGTAACCAGCTTTACTTGGGAATGAGGAGGACGTTGAAAATGGAGACCACGCAAAACCCCTTTATTAGAAACAGAATAGTAGGATTCACTGTATTCCACCTCTAAATTTAATTCCCGGAACGTCTCGTGGTGGAAAGTCTTAACCAATCGACCTCGATGGTCTCCGAAAACTTGAGGCTGGATCACGAAACAGCCAGAAAGATTAGTTTCAATCTTTTGCATAATTTTAGCGAATAGAATTTTAGCAGAAAAAAAGATCTGATCTTTAAAACAGAGATTACTGATTCTAACTATAATCCATAATCGTGCCCAAGATAGCTGAAATAAGAAAAATGAGTCATTTGTATGGAACTAGCTGCCTAAATTGAAGTATAATTCGTACACAATTGGCCTTAATTGGAAACTCATCACTCTGGGTAATGATTCACCTCGGTCAGTTTTTTTGACAGATATCATCTGATCTTCACTATAGCAAAAATTGAATTCGAGTTCACCCAAGTGCACTAGAAACCACCAAAATCCACGTGGTGAGTTCTTTGCAACGTTCCTATTAGAGTACGCCTGACAATCGAGATTCATAAAAAGGACATTGATCACCTTGCCCCCGTAGACAAGTTGTAAACCTTGGTAACGTATTTTTTCATAAGAAAACCCAAGGCCCAAGTCAACAACACTGCAAATATGGGCAAAGCCACAAACTTAAAGTATTGTACAAAAATAGGTATGCCAAAAGCCTTGTATAAAAGTCGATCTGTAAAAGTGATCAGTGGTTCGTGGGTTGCGTAGACAAAAAAGATGTAATTTGGCAGGGTATCTCCTCTTGATAAAGGGCCAACTTTAAGTTCGCTTAGATTTGCCAAACTAATAATAAGTATAAAGGAAGTAAGTAATATAACAAGATGTGGAACTTCCGTCCATAAGGCAAGTAACATAATGGCAAGCGATGAGGCAATGTATATACCAGACTTCTTCATTACAAATAGATCAGAGGAGCCATAAACTGCCATTATTCCACCTATATAGAAATAGATGGTACCATCTAACAGCCACTGGTTTAAGAAAAAAGCTACTGCTAGACCAAACCATGGTGCCCTATTAAGCAGGAATTTTAGAAAAGGGGCTAGTAGTACAATGATCATTAGGTTTCTAATGAACCAAAACTGATAGTGGATCGGGAGGCGACCTATTCCCCAAAATGCCGACATTATAGTAGTAAATGAGAAATCACTAATTGTCCCTGCGCCTCCGTTAGATAGATTAGGAACAAAGTAAAAAAAGGTAATCGAGGTCAACAACGTCAATGTATTCCAGAAAACAAATGGAATCAAAAGTGTGTTAATCCTTTTCCTTATTTCCAGTATTGCGATAGTCTTCGTCTCAATCTTTTTTCGCATTAAGAAAAAACCTGATAGAAGAAAGAAGATAGGTACACAGGACATCGTTAGGTTATCAAAGAAGGTGCTAACGAAAGTTGGATAATCCGGCTTCGGAGTGTGAATCAGTACAACTCCTATCATCGAAAATACTTTCAGAAGCGTAAGGATATCAGATTCCTTTTTCGTGATTTTTTTCATATCAGGATTAGGCTTTGTTTCAATTTGAACTCCCTCACAATCTCCTTCCACCCAAACTTTAGGGATAGAATAACATCAATAAATCTTACTCCCCAGCTTCCCAAAGATTTCTTAATCACAGGGCTACGTATCGTACAATGGAAATTAGAATTATGGATTGATGTAACAGCTTCCAAAATACATTCTCCTCTCCCTTGCCCCTGGTAAATAAGTGGACAGATTTAAATAAAAACTCCTGAAGGCAATTACCCATCGAGGTGAGTACCTCAGGCAGTCATAAAAACTCTTCCCATGACAAAACATAATACTGGTACACAGCATATTTTTTCCTTTCATGGATTTATTATAAAGCATTAAGCGATGCTAAATAGCAGAAGTTAAAAAATCCACTTTATTATAAGACTTCAGTTTTATTCACTCACACTCATTTGGCGGCTTTCAAGTTTCACTTTACTAGAAATCAACTTTCATCAAAGCCTAAGTTCGTAACATAATCATGGATCAGTCGCTTTCATCTCTGCATTATTTAAGGCCGGTGTTGCGATCTTCCGCAGAGTCGATTCTACTCTTTGAGACTTATACTTTAAATTTTGCTGCAGGGCAAATTTCCTCCCCACTTCCCCCATTTTCCTTCTTTTCTCAGGGTGTTCGAAGAGATACTTGATGCCTTCAGCCATTTTTTGAGCCGTTTCTTGGGGAGTAGTTACTGATATTTTAAGAGCCGCTTCATTAGGTACAAAAGTGGCTGCCCCATGTAAATCTAAACAAACAATTGGTAGAGCAGCTGTCATTGCTTCAATCAGTTGCACACCAAAGGTATCCCGCAAACTGTTGAACATAAATACATCAGCATCTTGATAAGCCTCCAAAACCTCCTCCCAGGGAACCTGTCCGTGCCAAGTTATACGATCTTGTAGGTTGCGTTGCTGAATCCATTCTGAGACACGATGTCCCATTTCTCCATCCCCGTATACATCTAAATGAAAAGGTATGTCTTGAGGCAAATGATCGAGTACTTCAAAAGTAAATGATAAGGCCTTACGGGGTAATAACCTTCCGACCCAAATTAACCGCAGCTTCTTAGAGCCCCGCTGCTCAGCAGGCAACAGACTTGTGGGATCCAAATCAAAGCTAGCGTCTAAGAAATACTCCACATGCTTTGCTCCATTAAGTCGAGCCATATCATACGTTTCCTTATTAACAACCCAAACCATGTTAGCCTTTTGAAGGGTTTTTTTACTATCAGGGTAGAAACGTAGCAACAGATCACTAACTTTCCTCCGTCTAATTTCTTTTTCCCATCCTGTCTCAAAGTAAGATTCAAACCCATCTGGTGGGAACTGCCCTCCGCCCACAGGGCCAAAAAGAAGTGGTTTTTTCAGACGCCATAGAGCCGTACCCATTTGTATACTCCCCCAAGAAACATGATGCACTACATCAAAATCAATGGTTTTTGCCAGTTTTCTGGATACCCAATATGCTAACTGCTGAAAAATGATGTAATGTAAATAAACCCAAAGACTACCTTTACGCTGTGTATGACGCTTTTCAATCCAAGAGGGTATTCTTACATAACAAACGTGGGCATTTTCTGATTTCATACTAGCTAAGGTCTTCTCTATGCCTACCTTACCCCAAGGTAGGGTCAGGAGCCACACCTCATGACCTTGTTTCAGGTAATACTCATACCAACTCCAACTGATTTTATTTTCACTACCTCGAGTTGGATCGCAGGCGTAGGCAGAAACCAATATTTTCATTATTTCATGTTTTTTGTGGTGTATCAGTCGACATTAAGTGATGATATCTAAAGGATGTGAAGCTGAACAATCATAGGTGGTTTTGTTTCGCTGGACTACTCCGAATCTCTAATATGCCACCTACGAAATCTACCTATTATTAATTAGCTTAAACAATTGCTGTGTGGGCCCTATGAGCAAAAGTGCCTTGGTTTGCATCCAGAAAAGATCTCTTGTCCTAGGGAAGAAGAGATACGTGAAGTAGGAAGCAATGGCCTGAGTAATTAAGGTGGCAATGGCAGCTCCCATTACTCCATATTTTGGTATCAGAATGATATTTAATGCAATGTTTGCCACTGCACCAAAAAGAGTCTTCATGAACACAATCCGCTCCATATTTATTGCAAGCAGGAAAGTAGAAGCAGCACCGCCTATCGCCATGAACAATCCTCCCCATACGTGAAATGGAAGGATCTTACCAGAGTCTATGAACTCTGGTCCATAAACCAATTCCACCACCGTAGGCCCAAGCAAAGAGACGCCAAAGATAATGGTCAGCATCACCACGACTTGGATGTTCATCAATTCCTGGACTCGCTTCTCAAACAGTTCCTTATTTTGCTCTCTAGCCTCATAAATACGAGGCGCTAGCGTAGAAACGATAATAGAAGGAATAAAAAAGAACATGAAAGAAAACTTATCTGAGACGTAAAATATGCCAACTTGTTCATCATTTAGAAAATGTTTGATCATGATCTGATCAGTCTTGGTGTAGATGATTTGCAAAGCCGAAGAGAATATCAATGGCCAACTCTCTTTAAATAGTTGAAGCATGGTGGCTTTTTCCACTTTCCAATTACGTACATGCCCGTATCCTCGTCTATGATAAATCCAGATCTGACCTGCAAAATTGATGGCTTCGGTTAAGACGAACGAAACAGCAAACCAAACAACATCTGCTTGAAAAATATAAACCAAAGACAGCTTAAAGATTGATACGATAACCAAGGTTATAATTTTCATTCTAGCATCGTACTTGGTAATCACCCGACTCTCGAAATAGTTGTATAGTACTTGTCCTCCGTTAAGAATAGTACTGAGACTAAGGATGAGAAGCACATGAACAGTAACCTTTTCTTGGGGAACAATCAATATCCCGATAATCATCACGCATACTCCCAGGAATGTACCTATAGCTCTCAATCCGATAGCAGACCCAAGGATAGTTTCAGTCTTTTCCGGCTCTCGCACCAAGTTTCTGGTTAGTGTCGCGACCATCCCCAGCTTGATAAATATATCTAAGAAACTAGTTAGGCTAAGAGCGTACCCTAAAATTCCCATCCCTTCTGCACCTAAGTAGCGCGCGACCAGGGCGCTTATGACAAAAGCCACAGCCATCGTAATCATCCGTTCACTCATCAACCAGCCTGCATTCTGAGCATACTTCTGAAAAGTAGGGGATTGGAAAAGTTGGCTTAGTTTCGACTTAATAGTAGCTAACATCTGGTACTCAAAATTTATTTAACAAGCATGTTACTCCAATACAAAAACTATCTAATTAATTGGTTAGAATGCTCAAGAATTTGTTTATAAAGGCTTAAATAACGAGGGATGACTACCTTTTCAGAGAACTGATGAAATATCTTATTTATGGCATTTTGAGAAACCTGGGTTTCTTGTTTGTGATTGACGACCCAGGCAAGTCCTTCGGCGAGGTCATCGGTATCGAAAGCTTTAGCTAGATAGCCGTTTTCCTTGTGGTCAATCATGTCTCTATTTCCTCCGATATCAAACGATACTACGGGGGTTCCGCATGCCATTGACTCTACGATCATGTTACTGAGGTTTTCTTGACGAGATGGGGAAAGGAATACGTCTGCAGCACTATACAAGGTTCTCATCTTGTCTATGTCTCGGATCCAGCCTGTATAGTGTGTTTCAAATGGAAAGTTAGGCTTATCCTCAGGAGGCTCTGCCCCCATCACCACTAGCTCTAATGATTGGCCGTCTCTGCTAACCTCTTGCTCCAATCGCGTGAGAGCAGCCGAAGCCAAATCAAACCCTTTGCGGGGATCAGAGGTAGCGCTGAATGCTCCAAATAAAACGAGCTTACAATCCACGGGCAAATTCAACTTTTGTCTAGCCTCTAATCGGTCTTCTGGATAAAACTCCTTTGTATCGATGGGATTTGGCAAGTTTACAGCTTCATATGTGTGGGCCAAACCGCTCTTTTTTGCTTCCTCCGTAATCCATCGGCTAGGACCCACCATGGTCAAAGATGGTAATCGGCTATAAGCCTTTTCCTTTTGCTTAAATCCCCACCGACTAATGTCGCTGTCTCTTTTTGATGCCAAGTTGGGACAGCTTCCGCAACTATTAAGATACCTACCACAATACTTATCGTAGTGACACCCCCCCGTGAAAGGCCACATGTCATGCATGGTCCACACGACGGGCCGGCCGATCTTGCCAATATCATTTATGCTAATGAAGCCACCACTAAGCCAATGTAAGTGTACTATGTCGGGATCTAGCGCCTTGATAGTCTGTAACACGTTTGGAGTAGAGACCATCCCTGGAGAAAATAAGCTAACTCGATCTCTCTTGGTATATAGCCTGGCTGGGGTAAATTCCGCAATCATAAAAGCACGCATTTTCAGCGAAGATGCCGCTGAAAGGCTGATAACAGAATCATCATCACGCCGCTTTCCAGCTACTAACATATTTACCTCTACTCCAGATTGAGAGTTTTGGAGACCCTTATGTAGCCGGTAAGCTGCGGCAGCAGCACCACCATCCAAGTCGTAAGTATTCAGTATTAGGATGCGCATGATTAGTATATATTCTGCCCCAGCAGAGACTTTACCTTTATCTTCACTTTATGCATCACAGAGTAATCGTACACTTTGCGAAAAAGATCCACCAAAGTATCATCAAGCCATACCTCATCTGGAAGTGTAAACCTTTCGAGGGCTTGCGAGAGGTCATTAAAATCGTCTCGGAACCCTGTATGGGTACCAGTACCATCAAATCCAATATTATGGATGTAAGATTTGACTGGATAGACTGAGTAGGCATCTTGTCGAGATTGTGCATAAGAGAACCGAATCGACCAAGAATCAAAATGCCCCAAAAGTTGTCCTTTAAGCATGTGGGTAAGATCTTCGCCACCTCGATTAAATTTTCGAACCGCTTTTCGGTCTTTAATGAATTGGGTAAAGTCTGAGACTTGCCAATCAATACTTTCCCATCGATCTTGCCAACAAGCCCAGCCCCAAGAAGTATTGCGATAAGAAAAATAGACATCCGCAGTATAATCTTGAGGAAAGATCATGATGTCGGGAGGGTGGTTGTATCCACTCACAGAGAAGACCTTAGGATGGTTTTCATACTTGCTCAAGCAAGCATTCATGAATCGTAGAAAAGGCACAGCCGGTAGCAAATCATCTTCTAGCACAATAGCTTTCCCGTAAATCTTCATAACCTCACTCACCCCTTGAATGATGCTATTAGCTAAACCTTTATTCTCTGACTGCATAACGTACTCGACCGAGCGAAATCCAGTCGCCTCCCTCACGACTGAACGGGTTTTCTCCACGACTTCAGACTCACCTTCGTGGCGTGCCCCATCGCAAAAAACGAAGAGATCAGTTTCTTTAGCAAAATCGCATTGACTCAGTGCCTCCAGGACCCGCTGGGTATGTTTAGGCCGTTTAAAAACAAAAAGAGCTAAGGGAGCCAGTCGTGAGATGTTCATTTTGTGTGTGGGTTAGGAAGGAAGGCGTCAAACTGGGGTTTTGTGCCGCACAGACGCCGATTAATCAGTGAGAAATCGTTGATCAAGTACTTAACAGCTTGCTCAATGATCACGAGATGACTCTGAATGGCTGACAACCAGATCCAATTCGTCCCATTCAATGGATCACCGTAGCACCTATTCCTCAATTCTGCCTTTTTGACTAACAGAGGATCTCTTTTCTTTTTTTGTGCCTTGTTGACATTCCAAAAAATCAACCTCTGCGAGACCCCGGACAATAAGAGATACGTTTTCAATCCTTCGAGAAAAAGAACTTGGTAGCCAGCATGCACATATTGAATGATCAATAAATATTTATCAAGTTCGGTCGAATCAGGCTTAGATGCCAGAGCAGGGTTCAGAATTTGTAAAACGCGTTTTTTCATTTGTCAAAAAGGAAGGATTAGATGTATATTACTGATGATTATGGCTCCTGCTATACCGTCACCTTAGTCTTATATTCACGAACTTGTTGATAGATTCCAGTAAGTTGTTGATGATTACGCTCAGGTGAATACAATTGCTCGAAACTCTGGCGTGCTTGCTGCCCCAGTCTTTCACTCAAGGAAGAATCCATGAGCAAGCGATGAGCGGCATGCGCAAGTGCTCCTGCATTTCCCGGCTCAAATAGTAAGCCTTGCTTTTCGTCGGTTATTATTGAGGCCGGGCTACCTAATCTAGATGCAACCACAGGGGTACCTGCAGCAAAAGCCTCTAATATCACCATAGGCATGCCTTCGTACCACAAGGAAGGAAAAAGCAATGCCCGACAATCCATGAGCTTCACAAGCACTTCCTCTTTGCTCATAAATCCTAGGTACTGAATTTGTGGATGAGCAGCAGCAGCAGCCTCTACTTCTCCTCTTAGAGGTCCGTCACCTAGGATCTGTAAACGAAATGGCGTCTGTTTAGCTGCGGCCAGTAATGTCCGTACTCCCTTCTCTTCTGTTAGTCGACCGATAAAGAGAAAGTTGTCTGAGCGCCCATCAATGCGATACCCCCTGTCCTCTGTGAAGTTGGGCTTGATCAACAGCTGACTATGGGCAACTGGCAAATTAGACTCCAGGATTTTTTCACGCGCAAATTCGGTTAGGGTTAAGTAAGCATCCACCTTATGTCGATAGGTGCCGAACATACGGTTTAAAGCGTTAACTGTCGCGAGAATTGCAGTCTGTGCCCGGGAACCATTAAATACTCCCTTACGTATCGCGTCAATTGGAAAGTTCTTTTGCAGGCTCCTCTCATAAATCTTACCGTCATGAAACAAAATCGCGCTGGGGCAAATCAAACGAAAGTTATGTAGAGTATGGACTACAGGAACACCTTCAGCCTTAGCAGCATAAAAAACAGCAGGTGAGGCCACATAGGAATAGTTATGAACGTGAACTACATCAGGTCGAAAAGTCTGAATCTGCTTCCTTGTAGATCGATACGCTTTGGGGTTATAGATAGCCCGAAATGCAGAAAGAGCCTTTTGCAATACACCTTGAATCACAGAATTGTCAAACAGCAGAAGATCTACCTCATGACCATACTTTTTCAACAGCGCCATTTCAGCCGCCAATACGGTATCTTCCCCTCCTTTTTGCAGATAACGATTATGGATAAATAGGATACGCATGCAGAACTAATTAGCTGTCTGATTAGAAGTTACTTATCTTTCCTTTTACCTTTTCGCCCAGTTTCCAAAGGGAATCGTTCATGCTAATCTTACGGGAAGGAATACCTACTAATCCCCCCATCCAGGTAGTAAGTTCGGGTAATGAGAGCGTCCAAAAAGAAGATCTGCGATCTCTTAGACGACGAAAAATCATCGCAATTCCTTCTCGCTTCTCAGCAGGCAGATGCCATATAGTAAGTGATTCGTCGGCAGGCTCCACATTATTAAAGCCTTTTTCAAGTGTCCAGAGGCGTTTGATATGCTCATTAAGTTTCCCTTCACCATGTAAACCTTCTTTTTCTAGGTGTAGATAGCTGAGAACATGTGCTTCTTCGTTCAGCTTAGGTAAACCCTCATCATGACGTACAAGTAACTGTGGCCATACAATCTCAAATCCTTCGATGATCTCTACTGCCTTTTCGGTAGTAACGGCAAGAATTTCTCCTCCGCTGTAATTAGGTACATCTGTAACGGTCCGGCCAGACAGTTCAGAAAAAACTTGCTGCATCCCAACACGAGAGATACCATTTACCACATGATCAGGCTCGTAGTCGTATATGTAGTTAGGCCAAGGATAAGTATCCATCAGTTCCCAAATGGGATCTGACGACTTGGTCCAGAGACAGTCTGAATCTAGAATCAGATGCTTCTGCCCAGGCTCTCCGTTCTTGCTAATAAAACGAAGAATATCGAACACATAGAACTGATTCCGCCATGCGTGGTGGTAGCCTTTGGGTGTAATTGTATCTAATGGGACCTGATGGAAAGTAACTCCTAGTCCCTCTAAATAATCTTTGACTACCAAGCCATCAACTACAGGATATTGAGCTGAGGTGACGTTAGAGAATAACACGTGACTGGCAGATGGATTTTGGCGCTTGCTAGTAGCAAAAAATGTACATACACATTTCCAATAGACTGCCTGAAATTTCTCATCAGAAGATTTGCCATCGACTTGTGGATAGATGCTTTCTTCACCCTTGGGTTCTAAGTATATCCAGGTGCAAATATTATTTTTAACCATAAC
This sequence comes from uncultured Bacteroidia bacterium, assembly GCA_964521065.1. Lineage (GTDB taxonomy): Bacteria > Bacteroidota > Bacteroidia > J057 > J057 > CAYVAP01. The sequence goes on from CAZFPQ010000001.1 coordinate 20,779, forward strand.
TGCTTACTTGTTAATTGGGAATTATTTTCTATGGAATTAGAACTATGGTTGATGATCTCAAGTTGAACCTTCGACTTAATTTCGTACCAATCGAAAAAATGGTATATGTGCCCGATAGTGCAAAAAAGCTTTGCCTGACACTAAAAATTCCTCTGTTCTAGGGATTTGAGTAACTGAGCACCAAGTTCCAACTAATACAGCAAAACGGGCCTAGCACTCCAAGTAGCTACGAAGTGTTAGAAAGATATTTTTTGAACACGGCCATTAGCTTTCTCTTATCCATGCATGGTATATCCTGGAACTCGGAGCAGGCTAAGTGTTTTTCTTTTAAATATATCTTGCATCATTCTTCGAAAGCGAAGATCGTCTGCTTGCTTATTACGAATAATAAAAGGAGGATGCTGAAGTGGAAAAGAAATCTCCTCAGCTTTATTGTTCTCGACCTGTTCCTTAGGGGAAAGGGTATGAGTAGCTTCTGCACCAAAACCAACATTTTGCACCATGTTTTGCCTTGGAATGATTGACAGGCTTGAGTTAATCATACGCATAAACTCCCACTGATAATCCCAGGTATCAATCTTGCCAGAGTACACTTGCTCCACCTTATGGCAGTAATATTTCGCTGCTAGAGAGCTTCCCAAAACAGAAGTTAAATATCCATTATCCTTAATTTCTGGAAATGCTTTTACATGAAAGTCATAATGATCCCAAGCCCGTCGCCAAGTTGCCCATCCCCAAATATTCCCGTAGTTTGAAAAGAAATATGAGTTTAGAGAATCAGCTTGAAAGTCTGGATATTCATTGTAACCAGATACGTGCATAATCCTTGTATCGTCGGCATACTTATGCAACATCTCCGCACAGAACTTGAAGAAGCTCTTGGATGGCATACAATCATCTTCAAGAATAATTCCACATTCCTCATGCTTGAACAACCAAGTTATTGCTTCGGATACAGCTAAACCACAACCTAGGTTTTTTTCCCGGAATAGCCTTTTAACTTCACAGTCCCAGTCTACATTCCTTACGATATCTCTAACAGCGCTTACTTTTTCAAGATCATCTGCCCGATTAGGGCGTGGACCATCAGCAGCAATGTAAAGGCGAGATGGCCGAGCAGCCCTAATAGCATCGAAGGATTGTTGAGTATGATTGGGGCGATTAAATACTACAAATAAAACAGGTACGTCCATTTTTTCATTTATAAGATTAAATCTTACTTCTAGAATGGCAGTCTTCCCTCAGGAACACTCAAAGAAATTGACCATCTTCACTTGAACCGTAACCTTAGTTCTGATCAAGTTGATTTTCTTCACCATTTAAGAATGGCAATAGCTTGTTACTTAAATCTATTCGTAACCAAGCTACCACCATTTAAAGTATGCAATGATAATCTAGTTCAGCTGGATTTCTTTTACTGACAAACGAGCCTCCTCCAAATCGTTCTTCATCATAATTTCCACCATCTCTTCTAGCGTTACGCGTGGCTCCCAACCAAGCTTTTCTTTAGCCTTTGTAGGATCACCAATCAGCAACTCTACCTCAGCAGGACGGAAGTACTTCGGATCTACCTCTACCACCAGTTTTCCAGTAGCTTTGTCATATCCTTTTTCGTCTACTCCTTCGCCTTCCCAAACAATGTCCATGTCGATATGCTTGGCCGCCATCTCTACAAACTGGCGTACAGAATACATCTTACCAGTAGCGACTACGTAGTCATCTGCCTCTTCCTGCTGCATCATCATCCACATCATCTCTACGTAATCCTTGGCGTAACCCCAGTCACGTTGGGCATCCATATTCCCCAGACGTAGCACCTCACGAGTTCCTACCGCAATTTCGGCGAGGTTGGTCGTAATTTTGCGGGTTACAAAGGTCTTACCGCGGCGCTCTGACTCATGGTTAAACAGGATACCATTGCTCGCGTGCATGCCATAGGATTCCCGAAAGTTTTTGACGATCCAGAAGCCGTAGAGCTTAGCTACTCCATAAGGAGAGCGAGGATAAAATGGGGTGGTCTCTTTTTGAGGAATTTCTTGCACCAAACCATACAATTCTGAAGTAGAAGCTTGGTAGAAATGTGCCTCTGGGCATTGGTTTTGCATCGCGTCAAGCAGACGCAAGGTACCCAAGGCATCTACTTGTGCAGTATATTCAGGCACATCAAAAGACACTTTCACGTGGCTCTGAGCCCCGAGATTGTAAATTTCATCAGGGTGAATCTGGCGCAACAGCTTATTGAGGTTGGCGCTGTCAGTAAGGTCACCATGATGCAACGATAAACGCTCATGCCCCATCAGGTGATCAATGCGAGCAGTATTAAACACACTCGCTCTACGAATAATGCCGTGAACTTCGTAGCCTTTTTCTAATAGAAGCTCTGCAAGGAAGGACCCATCTTGTCCAGTAATACCAGTGATAAAGGCTTTTTTCATGTTAGATTAAGTGAAATATCAATGTGCTTGTGGAACAATGCTGCCCTAGGAGGCAGAAACAATTTTTTTATCAGATGAAAACAACTTGTGTATCCAGCTCTTAAAAATCAGCCACACAAATAGGCTGTTGGTGACTAGATAGCGTTTCCAAAGACGCTTAGGATTTTGAAACAGCCTAAACAGCCACTCCAGGGAAAGGGATTGCATCCATTCAGGAGCCCTTTCTGCCAATCCTGCATAAGTGCGAAACGCATATCCTACTCCGATCATTGAGGCAAAAATTTTGCCTTTGTGGGCTGCCATCCATTTTTCCTGCTTTGGACAACCCAATGCCACAAATAATAGGTCTGGGCTCGTGGCATTTACCATATCAATGATATCCCGCTTTTCTGATTCATTGAGGTCTCTGAATGGGGGAGAAAAATATCCAGCAATCTCGATCCCCGGATGATTTTGTCTTACCTTCCCCGTTAGCTCCCTCAAAACATCCTCTGTGTCCCCAAGAAAGTAAACACGCTTACCCTGTTTTTCTGCAAGCTCTAATAGAGCAGGCATCAGGTCAGGTCCACTCACTCTGGGTTGTTCCAGTCCATACAAGAGTTTTATACAATGCCTCAGAGGACTGCCGTCTGGAGTAGCAAAATCTGCCTGATTTACTACACGTCGAAAATCGGGATCCTTGTAGCTCTCGATTACCATGTGAACATTGGCACAGCAGGTATATCCAGATCCTTGAGTTTCTTTAAGTGAGGCAATGTTTTCTACAAACTCTTGAAAGCTGCCTGTAGAAACTTTCATACCTAAGAGAGAGGGCTGTTTGGAGCCTTGGGACATGAAAGCGAGTATTAGATAAATTTTTGGTAATAGACTGAGAGAACGATGAGTAGTAGAAGTAAAGACATTTGACCAATTAAGAAGAAAAAAGGCTGAGTGTCCAACGCATCTTCTCCAAAATCTTTCAGCGAGTACCCTGATATTACACGTAAGTCGAAAACTATGCCAAGCTGAAAGAAGGGTAAGAATTAGTAGGCATTTTCTTCACCTTTGACGGCATTTATTACAGTCATCGCGATACACTTGATGTCTAACCAGACACTCCAGTTCTCGATGTACCATGTATCAAATTCTACTCGCTTACGCATGAGTTCGGGGTCCTTTGTTTCACCGCGATATCCATTAATTTGAGCCCAACCAGTGATACCAGGTGTAACATAGTGCCGGAACATAAAGCGGTTGATGATCTCAGAGTACTCTTCGGTGTGCTTCAGCATGTGTGGACGAGGTCCCACCACAGACATTTCACCTTTAAGGACGTTGATAAACTGAGGAAACTCATCTAGGCTAGTCTTCCGTAGGAAGGCTCCAACTTTGGTAATTCGCTTATCTCCTTTGGTGGCTTGCTTCGAATCTGAATCAGCATTCACGGTCATAGTCCGAAACTTGTAGCAGAGAAACTTGCGATTTCTACGACCAGACCGATATTGCTTAAAGAATATAGGTCCCTTGGAGTCCAGTTTGATGGCTATTCCTACCGCTAACAAGATTAGGGGAAAAATGGTAACCATGACCAAGGCCGAGAAAAGGAAGTCGAAGATGCGCTTTATCACCCGGTTGAAGCGTGAGGCCAACGGCACATGTCGCATCGAGATAACCGGCGTCTGGTCGAAAAAAGAAATCGCGACTTTCTTACTATTCAGGAGATCAAAGTCATTAGCAATTTTGAAAGCTATATAATTGTTGTCTGCAAAATCCCACACCTCTTCGATCGCCTGATGATCTGTAATTGGAAGGGTGTAGTAGATCTCTTGGATACCTTCCTTGAGGCAGAACTGCTTCAAACTTGGGATGGTCCTTTTAAAGTTCTCCATCACATCCGTTTCTGTACCCGTGGTGTCTTCAGAAGCAAAATGATATACTTCTAGAGACTGAGACCTCAAATAGTCTCCTACAGCAACCGCAGATCGACCAGAACCAATGATTACAGCCTTATAATTCCGATAGAGACTTTTCCTATGCATGTATAGGTTGGCCATGGCATAGCGGAAGGCACCGATAAACACCAGTGTAAACAGGCTACTTTCCACCAAGTGGCTAGCAGGAATCGGAATATCTTGATAAAGGTTGTTGGCGTAATGAAATAGATAAACAATTGGAACTTGCAGGGCAATGGCTGATAGCACTGTTCTTAAAACTCCCCTGGGATCAAACATATTGGCCATATGATAGTGGCCTACAAGCATTCCCATGCTAATCCAACCTAAAACAGAGATTCCTAAATAAGGAAGGTACATTAACTTAAACTGAACAGACAGCTCTGAATGAAGCTGGTAACTCAACTCATTTGCCAAAATGATCAGAAGCACCTCTGTGACTAAGATCAAGAGGCGAAGCAGGTTGCGAGGTGAATTGGCGCCAAAACTTTCCATGAGGAGTAAGTGGATTGAAAATCGGGTATCTGAATTGAACAAGTTTTAATGGCAATGACCAAAAGATCTGGAGCCCAGATTCTTTAGACAGAACCGGCAGCGAGGTAGTTTATTTTAAAGTTGGGGAGAGTAGTCCTTGTGAAGATGAGTGGAAGGTGTCTACCTAAACTCAAAATCATAAAGTCCGTGCTTAGTAATCATGAGGTATTGGGGTTTGTAGTTGAGTTTGCTTACTTAGTGCGAGACAAGACGTGTACCTTAGCATTATTTCCATTACATTTCATGCCACAGCCTAACATCCTCTTTCACGGGTAAAAGTAGACAATGATCAGACCCAAAATCCCACCCCTACCTCGAATGGTATCAATTCTGGTTTAATGCGTAATAATGAGGGAGCGAATGGTTTCCCGTAAATTTGACTATTAAGCCCCCTGTCGAAAAAAGGCTCTACGTGCTCAGAAACATATCTTTTCAACAGATCTTGCCCCCGCAAAATATTCAAAAACACATTTTTCTAACATCAAGATAGTTTAACGCACGAATCAAAAACATGTCTCATATGCACCTAGATGCACAGGATCCCCTTTGGTTTAAAGATGCCATTATTTATGAGCTACATATCAAGGCTTTTGCGGATGCCAACGCAGACGGAATTGGTGATTTCCAAGGCTTGATTGAGCGATTGGACTACCTCCAAGAGCTCGGAGTCACCGCCATTTGGCTCCTCCCATTCTATCCTTCTCCCCAGAGAGATGGAGGATATGACATCTCTGATTATTATAAAATCAACCCTGACTATGGCACCATCAAACAATTCAAGAGGTTGATGAAACTGGCCCACGAGCGAGGATTGAAAGTGATCACGGAATTGGTCATCAACCATACATCCGATCAACATCCTTGGTTCCAACGGGCTCGCAAATCCTCACCTGGCTCTAAGTACAGAGACTATTATGTCTGGAATGAGAATCAAGAAAAATATCAGGACGTACGTATCATCTTCCAAGATTTTGAAAGCTCCAATTGGACCTGGGACGCTGAAGCCCAGGCATATTATTGGCATCGGTTTTACTCTCATCAGCCAGATTTGAACTATGATAATCCTGCCGTCCAAGAGGAGGTGTTCCGCATCATTGACTTCTGGATAGACTTAGGAGTAGACGGTTTTCGATTAGATGCCGTACCTTATTTGTTTGAGCGAGATGGGACTAACTGCGAAAACCTGCCAGAAACCCATGCCTACCTCAAAAAATTGAGGGCCCACGTAGAAAAGAAAAACCCTCAAGTCATGTTGCTGGCAGAGGCCAATATGTGGCCAGAGGATTCCGCGTCCTATTTTGGGGACGGGGATGAATGCCACATGAACTACCACTTCCCCATCATGCCGAGGATGTTCATGGCTCTCAAAATGGAGGACCGCTTCCCCATTACGGACATCATCGATCAAACCCCGGACATCCCAGAGAATTGCCAGTGGGGGATGTTTCTCCGCAACCATGATGAATTGACCCTTGAAATGGTTACCGATGAGGAAAGGGACTACATGTATCGGGCTTACAACAAAGACGCCCTGTCTCGCATCAACTTGGGTATAAGACACCGATTGGCTCCGCTGCTGGACAACCACCGGCAGAAAATCGAGCTGATGAACTGTCTTCTGTTTTCTATGCCAGGAACTCCGGTAGTTTATTACGGGGATGAGATTGGGATGGGTGACAATGTCCATCTTGGCGATCGGGACGGAGTAAGAACCCCTATGCAGTGGAGCCCCGACCGAAATGCTGGATTTTCCCGGGCACACCCCCACAAACTATTTCTTCCCCTTATCAATGACCCAGAATACCACTACGAAACGGTTAATGTAGAGACTCAGCAAAACAATTCATCTTCTCTTTTTTGGTGGATGAAGCGCATGATCAACGTGCGTAAGCGTTACCAAGCCTTTGGGCGAGGAAATATCCAATTCTTGAATCCTGACAACGCAAAAGTGTTGGCTTTTACACGTTCATACCAAGGCCAGCACCTGCTAATCCTGGCCAACTTGAGCCGTCATCCTCAAGCTGTGGAATTGGATCTACCGGATTTCTTGGGCTACCAGCCTATCGAAATGTTTGGACAAACCTCATTTCCCAGGATAAGAAGAGAGGGGAACCGATTCACCTTAGGTGCATATGGCTATTATTGGTTCGTGCTCAAAGGGCTAGAGACACAGCCCAGTCTAAGTCCCCTCCCAGAGCTAGAGTTTACCTTGGATAATTGGCCAACCCTGCTGAAAGGCAAGAAACTCCAAAAATTGGCCGATGAATTCCTTCCCAGTTTTTTGAAGCGAAGCCAACGCTACACCTTGCCGAAGCAAACCCTCGAAAGGCTTGAGGTCGAGAAGGTTCAAATTATTCCCGCAGAAAAAATCCCCGTCGCATTTTTAATCATCAAAGCTTATTTCACCGAAGGATTCCCCGAATGGTATTTTTTGGCCCTTCACCTTGAGATACAAGATGTAAGCGACCAACAGTCAGACCCTCCCGCGCAGGATAAGACACTTCTCATTTTGAAAGAGGGAGAGCAAAGAGGATACTTGATCGAGGCCATGCACCACCCCTCCGTCCATCAATTCTTTTTAAAACAACTCCTCAGATTGGAGAAAGGAAACCTAGGTAATTTCCGCTTCATCAGATCTAGTTCCCTAAATGGACAGAAGCTCTCCAAGGAAGATCTTCCTACTGCCCGCAGAGCTAAGCTCTCTGGCTTAAACCACCCATTGGTATTCGGAGATCAATACTATCTCAAAATATTCCGTCGCTTAGACTCAAACCCAAATCCCGATCTCGAAATCAATCGCAGTGCCCCTGCCGGCCTCCCTATTCCAGGCTATTTGGCTCATCTAGAGTACCGAAGAGAAGGCAGTTCCCCTTTCACGTTGGCACTCCTTCAACCTTACGTGAGCAACCAGGGGAGTGCTTGGCAGTACTTCTTTGATGCATCTCGCCGCTATTTCGAGCGCATAGAGACACAGAGTGACTTACCTAAGCCAGAACGCTTCTTCCCCAGTTTGGACCAAGCGATGCCCCAGCCTTGGCAGGATCTGCTAACTGATATGCCCCTGGAAAGGGCTCACCTGCTAGGAGCGACCGTAGGACGACTACATCTGGGGTTGATGGACCAAGAAGATCCTCAATTTAAACCTGAGTCTTTTTCCCTCCATTATCAACGCTCTTTGTTTTCGAGTTTCCAATCTTTGGTTCGCTCTACCTTTCAGCACCCAGGGCTCAAAAAGATGAAAGGAAAAAGCGAGCTATTGGAACAAAGAAAAGATCTGCTCGCTAAGCTCAAGCGGATTTACTCCCATAAAATAGAAGCACAGAAAATTCGCATTCACAGTGACCTACATCTTGAAAAGGTCCTTTTTACTGGAGTAGACTTTTGCATCTTTGATTTCGAGGGGGAGCGCAATCGAGATTACAGTGAACTCAGGCTTCGCAAATCTCCCGTTAGAGATCTAGCTACCCTAATGGCGTCTTTGTATTACGTGAGCCTCAATGCCCTACAGACCCTCATAGGAACAGATGAATCTTTGTATGATCATGAGTTACTGCCCTGGGCTGAAGCCTGGGCTACAGGGATGGAGCATCAACTTACCACCGGTTATTTCTCTCAAATCAAAGGTTCAGGAGTATTGCCCGACACGATCGAAGACTGGACCATATTAAGAGATTGCTTTTTCCTTGAAAGACATATGTATGAACTCGGCTATGAACTAAGCAATGACCGGGGCATGGCGCAGATTCCATTCTTGGGGCTTCTCCGACTGCTAAGGCAAATTCCTGAACTAGCGTAGCTAGTGGCAAAGAAGCGGAAGCTATTAAGAAAGCTAGTAAACAGAGTAAGGAGATACCGAGGAGCGAAAAGCGTAGGAAAGTTGGGAAGTGAAAGAGGTTGTGAGTATTTCTAGAGTTGAAATGAGCTCATGATCTTTTTCACTTCTTCCTAGCTAGGCTTACTTCTTTTTCTTTTGGCTAATTGCGCTCAAAATCATGGGGAAGCCCATAACCTACATCAACCAACCAATTCCTTCACTCAAGAAGATCAACAAAAAGGGGAGAACAAAGAAAACCAAGATTACATAGGCGACGCCATAAATGCGGCTCTTTAGGCATAGTTCTCCCAATTTCTGAGCAAGAAACACGGGGATCCGCCGAATTTTGGGAATGGGAAATAACAAAAGTACTCCACCAAGATTGAAGAATACATGAATCAAGGCCGCTGCCAAAGCAGCAGTTCTGCCGCTACCAGTAGCGATCATAGCCGTTAAGAAAGCTGTAGTGGTGGTGCCTACGTTGGCCCCCATGATATAAGGAAAAGCTTGCTCCAGGCGCACTTTAGAGGTTGCAACCAAAGGAACGATGAGAGAAGTAGTAAGCGAACTGGACTGCATGACAGCAGTTAATCCAAACCCCGTCAGCAATCCTCGACCTGGACTTCCAAACAATATGGTGTTTAGGTTACGCTCGACCCGCCCGATAATAATCCATCTTACGATCCATATCAACAAACGGAAAGCGCCAAAAAGGGCCAATAGACCCAGGAATAAGGTCAGATACGGCCAATCTGAAAGGAAAAAAATCAGCCGGTCAGTGGCGTCCTTGATGAAGAAGATAATGCCTTCCAGGCCACTCCAATGGATATTTCCAACCTGGTTGGCGACCCATACGGAGGACCTACTCAGGCCTTGGGTCAAGGTCTCAATCCAAAATATAAAGAGCACTGAGATGATATTGAATAAATCATGAAGGGTGGCAGCCGAAACTGCGCGTCCAAATTCCTCTCGATTCCCAATATGCCCCAGTGACACGATGGTACTAGTCAAAGCCGTACCAATATTGGCCCCCAGAATCATGGGAACCGCCTGGGTTACACTCAAATCTCCAACGGCTACAATGGCCACGATCAGGGAAGTAGTGGTACTCGAGCTTTGTACCACGGAGGTAGCCAAAAGTCCTAAGAATAAGGCAATAAAAGGATTGGTGGCTATTTCAACCAGGTTCTGAGCCATGCCTCCACCCACTAACTGGAACCCTCCACTCATCAACTGGATGGCGGCCAAAAAAAGAATAATCCCCCCCAAAAGAGCACCGGATTGGGCTACTCGTAGCGAGGTCAAAGACCGCCGAAAACCGATGTTTTTAGGAAAAGACTTGATCAGAATAATATCTTATTTAGAGAAAAAATAACCCCAACCAAATCCTTAATTACCAAGGATGGCCGGGAACATTGATCCAGCGAAAAGTCTATAATACCATCAAACAATAGCCTTTCCACGCAATCATATTGTCCATAAATGCGACCGCAAGTTAGGCTTCCTGTACAGTAAAGGGATGATATTGAGGTTATAAAACTGTTAATTAGTTCGAAAGGCAGGCTAATCTTAGTCAAGCAATAGTAGAAAACCTGATAGGATTCGTCAGAGAAAAAGGCCCTATCATCCCATCCCTAGTTGTCAGGCTAGGTCCTTAAAGGGCTCCTTCAGCCCCATCATTTGTAGCACTAAAACTGGTTAAAGAATTGAGTAGCCGCCTCAGGCTTCATTAGGACGGTAATCACTGCGCCTGCAAGTGCCCCGAATAAATGCGCCTCATGACCAATTCGCCCCCACTGCTTAATACCAGCAACAAAGCTGAAGCCCATATAAAGAAGTGCAAAAATCCATCCAGGAATATAACCCGGAATAAAAATCAATCCGATGCCCATATTAGGTTCAAAAACCACCATGCTAAGCACTACAGCACTTACTGCGCCTGAAGCCCCTAACGCATTATATGCAGGATTTTCACGATGTCTAATTAAAGCGGGCAAACTACTTATCCCAAGGCTCAAGAAATACAGCAAAGCAAACTGCCAGTGGTTGAGGTAGCGATCAGGAGTTTCAAGGCTAAAAGCGAAAAGGTAGAATGCCCACATGTTAAAGCCCAAGTGAAACCAGCCATCATGAATGAGTCCACTGGTGAACAGTCGGTACCATTGGCGATGTTCCCACACCATGACTGGGTTAAAAATAAAATTGCCTTTAAGACGGGCGTCGCGTTCCGCTTGAATGCTGGTGACTAGGGTAATTACCATGATAATCCCGGCAACGGGTGAAGAAAAAAGGGATTGAATCAAGTCCATATCTATACAACGGATATTTTTGGGGCTTAAAAAGCATTTGGGGCAACCTCGCGGCCGACATGCTTCGCTTCAATTTACTTTTCTTGGCTAGAAAAGAGAAGTGTAGGAATGCCAAAAACTTCAAAACGTATTATCAGCTCTTCAGTTATCTTAGATATAGATTATTCCTCTCGGCGTTTTTCCCACTTGATTCCCAATTGTCCAAGTACTTAGCTAGTTTCCCCTTTCCAACATTCTGATCCTTTCTTACGTCAGATGAATTCAACCACTCCTAGATCTTCCTCCCCTCTGGTCCGATTCTTCATCGAAGACCAGTTTGTTTCCTGGGTTATTGTACTCAATGCCTTAGTACTTTTCCTGCTTTCCTTCAGAGAGCTTGAGAAAAACATGTACCTGGGAGCCCTGGATGCAATGTTTCTCCTGTACTTCTTAATAGAAGCCATCTTAAAAATTCGTTCAATGGGCTGGAAGGGATATATGAGCAGCGGTTGGAATCGGTTTGAATTCACGATTGTGGTGGCCAGTATTCCTTCTTTGATGCTGCTATTTCACGCTAGTCTCAGCAACATTGCCTTCGTCTTTGTATTTCGTATCGTAAGGGTGCTTCGATTTTTCAAATTCATCCGCTTCATTCCCAATCTGCAGGAATTGGTAGCGGGGATTCGACGGGCATTTAAGGCCTCAGTATTTGTCCTATTGGCCTTTTTTGTCTACAGTTTCATCGTATCACTGATCAGTTGCCGCATCTACCAACACATTGTCCCGAGTCTATTTGGCGATCCAATTCGATCCTTCTACAACATCTTCAAGGTTTTCACCATCGAAGGCTGGTATGAGATCCCTGAACAAATCATCCAAGATGCTCAGTTAAGTGATTGGGGAAGCTTTGGGACCAAACTATATTTCATTCTCATTGTAATCAGTGGTGGCTTACTGGGCCTTTCTATCGTCAATGCCATCTTCGTAGAAGAAATGGTAAGAGACAACAACGATGAACTGATAGAGAAAGTAGATGAAATCCAGCGTAAGCTAGACCTCCTATTGAATGAGTCTGGAGGACCTCCTTCAAGCTAGCCCCATCTTACCCAGCGCCTGGAATTACGTGTTAGAGAAAAAAGTGATTTTTTTCGCGCCGGATTACAACAAAGGAATAGCATTTGCGTATTATTTACATAAATTCGCCTTAAGAAAGGCAGAATAAGTTCTATTTTTAACATTACGATAACAAAGAGGGTTAAATAATTTATTTTTTATATTTTTTAGCCTTTTATTTTGAAAAGTTTGCACGTTTAAAAAACCTTCCCTACCTTTGAATCGTAATCAGAAAAGCAACCATAATTACAACAGGAGATCGGCTCCATGATAGGTTCAAATCCTTAAGTTGTAACTTGCGAGTAGTAGTAGTAGTCCTTTTTATTGAATCCTCGGCTTGTCCGAGGATTTTTTTTATTTGGTGATGGATCCGGCTTAAAAATGAAGGAAAAATATTTTTTCCATTTTTATTTTGAAAAGTTTGCAAAAAACAAGGCCTATCCCTATGTTTGTAGTGTTGAGAGCAACGAAAAGTTGCGGTTCTTTAAAAACTACTCAAAAGCTTTATCTCAAGCATCTATTCTGCAGGATGGCGGAAAATGGCAAACGCACCCTCTGGTCTCGGGGGCGAGGGTTTGGGATAAAGCCCCTTCACTCCGTGAAGGGGCCTAACCACCTTTTGAAGGTTCGATCCCTTCTCCTGCAGCTCGCGAGTAGTAGTAGTCCTTTTTAATCGGTCCCCGGAGGTAGTAGCCCGGGGATTTTTTTTGTCCTCAAACCAAATCAAGGTATTTTCACATGGATTTGAGAGCCACGACACTGGCTCACCCCTCTAAGTTTTGTTCTATGTGGAGATACCGCACCCTCATCCTTGGTTTGGGACTAAGCCTATTCTGCCTCTCATTCAGCTTGGTAAAACCTTCAGGGGAAGACTTAAAACTGATTAAGGTCATCTCTGGGAGCATTACCCCAAAATCCATTGTACATTCTGGTCGGGGCCTCTTTTTTGCCCAAAATATGATGTACCGACACAGTGTGACCGTTTACAACCGCAACTTTCAACTGGTCAAAACCATCAATGATCGGGTTCGCCTTTCTGATTTCAATGAATTAGGATATAGCGGATATCACCGTGGTGCACCGGTTGAAGTGAGTTTTAGCCCTGATCATAGATTTGCCTACATATCTAACTATCAGATGTATGGCCAAGGATTTAATGCTCCCGGTAGTGATGACTGTGATCGAGAAGCTACCCTAGATCATAGTTACCTTTATCGGGTCAATATGGATGGTTTTGAAATTGACCAGGTTATAAGGGTGGGGAGCGTACCAAAGTTCCTAAGCGCTACACCTGATGGCAAATTGGTATTGACCACCAATTGGTGTAGTGGCGACCTAAGTGTGGTTGACACGGAGTTGGGAGTTGAGGTTCACCGAATTGGCCTGGGAGATTATCCACGAGGCATCGCTATCGATGCGAAATCCCGCTATGCCTATGTTACCGTGATGGGAGAGGATCGCTTAGCTGTAATCCGCCTTTCGGACTACTCAATTAGGTGGATTAACCAAGTAGGATCCAAACCTCGACATGTCTGCTTAGACCCTTCTGGGCGATATCTTTACTTGACCCTTAGTAGAGAAGGAAGTGTAGCTAAACTCGACTTAGTCAAAGAAGAGGTTGTCGCGAAAGTAAACACTGGAAAGGAACCTCGGACCATGGTCCTCACCCCAGACGGTAGCTACCTCTACGTGGTCAATTATGAAAGCAATACCCTCAGTAAGATTGCCACCCACAACATGGAAGAGGTTTCTCGGCTGCCCACTCGGCCTAAACCCATTGGCGTTACCTTTGACCCCATCTCTCATCGAATTTGGGTTGCTTGCTACGGAGGATCTATCATGATCTTTGAAGACCTAAGATACGTGAACCCCGACCAACAGAAAGAGCTACTGGGCACTGGCACTTCCACTCCTGCATCCGTGCCAGGAAGATCCCTGACCACCGTGCCAGGAGCGGTACAAGAAAAGCCCTCAGAGCTTTACTACATTCAAAAGGATGAAGCGAGTCAAGAAGCACCCGTACAAATGACTACGCGAGAGAGGAATATTCCAGCGAAGCCCCCCATCCAACCAAAGAAAGCGGGCCCAGCCTCCACTTCTGGGAAACAGCCTCCACCTCCCTCACAACCATCTCCTGCAACAAAGTTGAGCTATTTTGTCATTGTCGGTAGCTATGCCCATCACTCAGCGGCACAAAATGTAGTGGACGATCTACAAAGAAAAGGGTATCCCGCAAAGGTCCTTCCGAATGGCCAAGGACGCTTCCGAGTGGGTTGCCAAGGATTTTCAACTCTCAAAGAGGCGCGGCAAAATATCGGTGCGATTAAGGCTAAATTGAATGGTCCGGCCTGGATTTTAAATATCCAAACCGGACAACCAGCTCAATGAGCACCTAAAGTTAAATCTCCTTATCTCTTAGTACCATAGGGCATTTCCTCAGGCCAAGTTCGGCTCAGGTGCCAAGCTTCTCCATGGGTTAGCTCTACCCCACCCTTTTCTGAGAAAAAATCAAAATGCGTATAAGGAGAGCTTGCAAAATATAGCTCAGTCAATGCTCGCTTTCCATCATCAATGAACCACTCTACGGAAGACTCATCCAGAAATAGATGCCAGTCTTGTCGCCCCCCCCTTGGAAAAAGGTAGGGAGCGGAATGAACCTGAGAAGAAAATTCAGGGTTAAAGTCCGTCAAGCCACTCTTACGACGATCTACAAGCAATTCTCCTTTGGTTGGATCATAGCTTAGTACTAATTCATCGCCCTGGGTATTGAAAAACCGAATCCCAAATGGAGTAGCCCGCTCTTTCCAGGCAAAGCTCAGTTTCAGTTCCACCTGTGCAGCCTCCAACAGGTATGGACCCGACAGCAGAGGGCCAGTTTTTAAGGCGATCTCTCTTTGGCGAAGAGCTTGGAGTTCGGTAACAGGCTGGCTTTTCAGAAAATACTCTCCGTCTACGTTGGCCAGGTGAAGGCTCCTAGGCAAGGTCATCGCGCTACGCCAGCGTTCGGTCGGGACTTCCCTGGCATACTGCCAGTTGCTCATCCAGCCAATAAATATACGGCGTCCATCGTCTGGAGGGAGGTCAGACCAAGTAACCCCCGCGTAATTATCCTTTCCGAAATCAATCCATGTCGCCTCCACATTTTCTATTTGCTTTTCAAAATCATCATCCATGACAAATCGCTCTCCATCGAAGGAGCCGACAAAATACTGAGTAGCAGAACCCCCATTGGGGCCACCACTCCCTAGGCTCACTAGCATTACCCAGCGGGTCTCTTTTTCGCCCTCTACGGTCAACTCAAATAAATCTGGACATTCCCAAACCCCTCCGTGTGGAGTAGCACCAAGCTCTGCACCAAACTCGCTCGCCAATTCCCAGACAATCAAATCAGAGGATGTGTATAATTGTACACGGTCTGCCACTGCCAATATCATGACCCAGTGTTCACTGGGCTCATACCAAAACACCTTGGGATCGCGAAAATCGCGAATCCCAGGATTCGAAATCACTGGATTACCAGCATATTTCGTCCATGTTCTCCCTGAATCTAAGCTGTAGGCGATGCTTTGGCATTGGTAGTCTGAGGCCCCAGAAAATTCCCCGGTCGTATCATGGTGGGTAAAAATGGCAACCATAGCAGGGACACCAGGCTTACCTAGACCAGATGTATTTTCCCAATCCATGACAGCAGACCCTGAGAAAATATAGCCGAGGGAATCTGGATAAAGGGCAATGGGCAGATGTGTCCAATGGACCAAATCTGTGCTTACGGTGTGTCCCCAATGCATGGGACCCCACACATTGCTGTCGGGATAAAACTGGTAGAAAAGGTGGTACTCCCCATCATAATAAACCATCCCGTTGGGATCATTCATCCACATAGAGTCGGGTGAAAAATGGAATTGGGGGCGGTGAGTTTCTTTATAATAGCCTGACTCATGATCCTCGCCAGGATCATGGGAAGACAAGCAGCTGAGAAATCCAGTCAAGCTGATAACAACTAAGAAGGAAAAATACTTAAGCATGGAACCCAGAATTAGTAGCAGTTGGAAAGGAATTAAAAGCTTGGCTTTCTGGCCTATTCTTCCTTTAAGATTTAACCGAAAGGCCAAGCTCCTCCAGGGTTTTACCTTTGGTTTCAGGCATCATAAAGACGACGTAAAGCAATTGGAGCACCATCATTCCCGTAAAAAAGGCGAAGATGGGGCCGCCTCCAAGTCTGCCTAAGGCGATAGGAAATACGTTGGTGATGATGGCAGCCAAAATCCAATGCGTAAATGAGCCAAATGATTGTCCATACCCACGGGCTTCATTAGGGAAAATTTCAGAGATAAAAACCCAAATAACAGCCCCCTGAGAAAGGGCAAAAAAGGCGATAAAGCCACAGAGATACCAAATCACCCCGTTGTAGGCACCTTGTATATTTGCCACTTCGCTCGCACTTAAGCTAGCTAGGTATTCCTCCAAATTACCCACCGTACTCAAATCTACTGGAGCACTTAAAAAAGCGTTTGCCACCAAAGCCAAAGTCATAATCAGCCCGATTGTGCCTACCAACATCAAGGTTTTTCGCCCTACGTAGTCAATTAGACTCAACCCGACCATGGTAAAGACCAAGTTAACCAAGCCAATCAATGAAGCAGACAATAGGGCATTGTCACTGGCCACCCCCGTCAGTTCAAATATTCGAGGGGCGTAGTAGATGATGGCATTGATGCCCGACACTTGATTGAAAAAGGCAATTAAGAAAGCCAAAACAATGGGCCAGCGGAACACCCGAGTAAAAAAATATCGAAGAGAAACTTGCTGATTTTGATTTTGGTGTAGATAATCCTGCATGTCTCTCATGCGATCTTCTACCATGGTCGGATCTATGCGAGTCAATACAGCTCTGGCCTCAGCCGGGTTATTTTGTTTGAGAAAAAGCCAACGAGGGCTGCGGGGAACCGTTAGAACAGCAACCGCAAAAAACAATGCGGGTAGTCCTTCGATGCCTAACATCCACCTCCAAGCATTTTCTCCCAGATCTGCCAGGAAATAATTGGATACGTAGGCAATGACGATCCCCAGCACAATATTGAACTGAAAAAGAGCTACCAAGCGCCCACGAGACTTTGCTGGGGCAATTTCAGAAATGTACATAGGGGCTACGACAGAGGAAGCACCCACCCCCAAGCCGCCGAGAAAGCGAAACGCCATAAATGAATACAATTCTGGGGCTAAGGCTGAGCCTAGGGCAGAAAGCAAATAAAAAATCCCCACCCAGAACAAGGTTTGCTTCCGCCCCAATCTATCAGCAGGCATTCCTCCCAATAGTGCACCAATCACCGTTCCGTATAAGGCAATAGCAATGGCAAATCCGTGTTGATAGTCATTGAGGGACCATAGCTCTTTAATTGCTTGCTCGGCGCCAGAAATGACCGCCGTATCAAATCCGAAAAGAAAACCTCCTAGGGCCACGGTAAGGGACCAAAAAAAAATAGATGGGTTCTTCATGAGTAGTAGTAGATGGTAGTCCTTCGCCCATGTTTAAGAAATCTGACACGGGAATTCAGTAGCCTAAATATAGAGACTAAGACAAAGGAATCTCAATAGATTAATTCCTTCGGAACAGTCAAAAAACAATTATGCACTTTTGCTTGGTCTTTTTCCCCATCTCTTCGTCGCTGGCTCAGCAGTGGGCTCCTTAATCCCACTGCTTTGCACCTTAGCTCCGACAGGTCGGAACCTTCGACTCGCTAAGGTCAATTTTTCTTCCTTGATCTGGAGCAAAATTCCTACGCAAAAGCGACATATCATTTTTTTCGTGTTCCTAAAAGAAGAAAAGTTATATCTTCCTCTCACCTAATACTTTCCTCCATTGCACATACTCATTCTTCAGCTAAACCTGTCTTGGCAAAATCCAGACATCAACCGCCAGCACATCCAGTCCTCCTTGGATCGCTATCAGGGACCAATTGACTTAGTGCTGCTTCCGGAAATGTTTACCACAGGCTTTAGCATGGAAGCAGCCGATCTGGCTGAGCCTATTAATGGCCCCACCCGGGCTTGGCTTGAAAATTTAGCGTGGGAAAGAGGTTGTCTCATTGGGGGAAGTTTGATTACTCAAGTTGAGGGCGAATATTTCAACCGATTTTGGTTGGTAGGCCCAGATGGTTGGACTCGACACTATGACAAGCGCCACACCTTCCGCATGGCTCATGAACACCTCCACTATACTTCCGGGCAACAACAAGTCATCGTAAATTACCAGGGTTGGAATCTTTTATTACTGGTATGCTATGACCTGAGGTTTCCGGTTTGGAGTCGCAACCGTTACTTAGCCCAAGAAGGGCGAATGGCCTACGATGGCATTCTTTGCGTCGCCAATTGGCCTGCGGCTCGGAAAGCACAATGGGACACCCTACTTAGAGCTAGGGCCATTGAAAACCAATGCTATGTGCTTGCTGCTAACCGAGTGGGGGAAGATGGAAATGGGGTTCGCTACGCAGGGGGATCGGCCCTAATAGACCCCTTGGGGCGTGACCTCGCTTTGGCAACAGAAGAAGAAACCGGACTTTATGGATTTTTGGATCGGGAAAAACTAACAAAATACCGGAAAAAATTTCCTGTGTGGAAGGATGCCGATCAATTCCAACTCATCACCTCCCCGCCAGATACTCCTTGATGAAAGGATTATGCTGGCGCTCCACCCCAATGCTGGTTTCCGGACCATGACCAGGATATACACGTACCTCATCGTCTAGATTCATCAATTGCTCTACGATGCTGCGCATCAAAGTTTCAAAGTCTCCACCTGGGAGGTCAAACCGACCAATGCTCCCCTGGAAAAGAACATCTCCAGAGAAGACTTGCTTGCCCACTGCATGATAAAAAGCAATATGTCCCGGTGAGTGCCCCGGAACAAACAAGACCTCTAGTTCATACTCCCCCAAATAAATCTTTTCTCCCGCTTTCAAAAAGCGATCTGGGCTTGGCGAAGGACTGACCGAGAGCCCCATGCTTTGCCCCCAAACAGGAGCAAGAGCCAGCTCTTGCACCACAATCTCATGTGTCCAAAAAGGAACTTGATACTTCTCCTTCACATAAGAATTCCCTAGCATATGGTCGATATGGCCATGGGTATTGAGCAACAGGGTAGGTCTCAAGCCCTGCTCATCTAAATAAGCGTCCAGTTGCATTTGCTCAGAGGCAGAATAGCAACCTGGATCTATGATCGCAGCTTCTCCTTCTGGGGTTGAAATAACCAGGGTATTTTCTGCGTAGGGATTGAACACAAAGGTTTTTACCTGAAGCATTGGATTTGATTTGGCATGGGGTACATTCTCCTAAACCTTCGAGAAGGCTTGAGTCTAGAAATCTAGCGATTAATCCGTACTTTAGAAGCAAAATTCGTTCACCAGATTTATTATTCGTTTCCCCTGATTGCTTTTGTGGTACCAAGCTTTTGTGATTCCATGAATAAATTCATCTTTTTGATCCTGACGTTAGCAGGGCTGGCTTTGCCGAGCAAGGCTTCTACCCTGCATTCGAACTGGGAAACTATGCCAGACAGCGGAATTACAGTGCTGATAACTGGCAAGGTCACAGATCGGGTAACCAACCGCCCACTAGCTGCCGACCTTCAATACCTAGCCTTAGAGGTTGAAAACGCAAGTCCACAGAATATCCCCATCAATCCCGCCACCGGTGAATATTCTGTAGAAGTCCCTGGAGGCGTTCAGTATCGGCTTACTGCTAGCGCTGCCGGATACACTTCCGTCATCAAGCGGATCGATCTCAGGGAGGCAAAGCCAGAAATGAAGCTGCCTCTTAACCTCGCCCTAGGGCGCGACGGGGAAGCCCGCCGGATAGAAACGGCAGACCCTTTTGGCACCTTGGTTACCATCGTCTATTTCAAAGAAAACACCGTTGAACTTACTGAGCAGTCTCGCCGTGAGTTGGATAGATTGCTCACTTTACTAAGGGCCAACCCTGACCTTCGGCTTTGGCTACATGGACATTCCGATGCGAACGCATCCTTCGACATCAACCACCGCATTGGTGAGCTACGAACCCAAGCCGTTAGGGCGTATCTCATTGCCCACGACATTGCACCTTTTCGTTTGCCTTCTATCTCCTATGGCAATACTCGGATGATGACCACTTTCAAGGATGATCGCTACTTAAACCACCGGGTAGAGTTTCATTTATGGGGCAAGTGAGGCTCCGCCGTATGTGCTATCGGTGGGGCATACAGCTATATGGTTTCCTCATCCGATTGGCCAGTCTTTTTTCAGCAAAGGCCAAACTCTGGGTTCAGGGCAGGAAAAACTGGAAGGCTGAGGTAGACGCCTTATCCGAAGGGCATCGATGGGTGTGGATGCATTGTGCCTCTTTGGGTGAGTTTGAACAAGGTCGAAATCTCGTAGATCGGATCAAGGCAGGGTATCCAGCCTTTTCTATTCTCGTTACTTTTTTCTCTCCCTCAGGATATATAGTCCGCAAAAACTACCCCCAGTGTGATGCGGTATTATACCTCCCATTGGATACTCCATCCAATGCGCAGTATTTAATAGAAAAGCTTCAGCCAGAGTGGGTATTTTGGATCCGTTACGAATTTTGGTTGGAGCATTTGCGGGTATTGGCCGATAGGGAAATACCTCACCTATTGGTTGCCGCAAGGCTAAATGCCAAGAATCCCTATTTGAAAGGATTTTTCGCTCCCCTTTATCAAGCCGCCTTCAAGAATTTTACCCATGTTTTTACTCAAGATGAGGCCACCAGCAAACAACTGGCCGATCTAATTCCTGCTCATCGCTTAACGGTAAGTGCTGATACACGATTTGATCGAGTATCGAGCAATGCAGAGCAAAAGCGTCGCTTCCAAGAAATCGAAGCCTTCATTGGCAAGCGCCTTTGCCTCATGGGGGGATCGGTTTGGGCAAATGGAGAAAAAATGCTCATTGAGGCATATAATGTGCTTTCCAGTCGATTTGATTGCTGTCTCATTCTGGCCCCTCATGAAATCAATGAGTCTCGTCTTCAGAATTGGGAAGATCGCTTATCCGGGAAAAGTATTCGCTATTCAAATATAGAGAAGATCAACCCCTCCCACTCCGTTTTATGGATTGATAATGTAGGGATGCTTGCAGAACTGTATCAGTATGCTGATATCGCCTACGTTGGAGGAGGATGGGGCAGCGGTTTACACAACATCTTGGAGCCGAGTGTATTCGGCTGCCCTGTTCTATTTGGGCCTAAGCACCGACGTTTTCCAGAAGCCCAAGATCTCATTGATGCAGGGGGGGGCTTCAGTTTTCAAGATCAAGCTGAACTAAATCAACTACTGGAAGAGCTCATGTCAACCCCAGAAAAAAGGAGAGAGATTAGGCAAATTAACCAGTCTTGGGTGCGTGAACGGACTGGCGCAACAGAGAAGATCATGCAATGGTGTATCCAACAGGGATGGCTTACCTCAAAAAGGTAAGTAAAACGAATGAACGGCCTAGCACGTTTATGTGTTGTTCAGCCTCACGTTTTTCACTATTTTTCAGTCTATGAAACAATTAATCTTGGTCCTCCTGCTGGCCTTTGGGTTTAATTTTGTCCAGGCCCAAAATTTTGGCACTTCTTCCTATGTATCAAGCCCTCGGCTTTACATACAAAACAAAGAGCAGAAGGACGACTTTCTCCGCATTTGGTACAAAATCAACTATCCGGGCTACGTCGAACTACACTTGATCAAAAGCGAATGGAATCGTGAAGCCGGTACCCTAGAAGATCGAGTTTTACTCATTAGAGGCAAGGTAACCGACAAACGAGAGGAAGACCAACAAGATTATTTGGGCTATATCAGCTTCCCTATTGGTCCCCTGGAAGAAGGTGAAAGCTACCGGTATGAATTGCATTATAAAGGGAAGAAATACAGCGGCAGAATCTAAGCCCTTGCACTAACGACCAGTCGTTAGTATTTTTGTTTTTTCCTCATTCACTAGCTAAACACATACATCTACATATTATGGCGGTTCTCAATAGCAATATCTCCGTCACTCAGGTTCAAGAGTCACGTCTGAGTGAAATAGACATGAACAACATACCATTTGGCCGGGTATTTAGCGACCACATGCTGACCATTCGCTACCAGGATGGCAAGTGGCAACAGGCCGAAATTGTGCCTTACGGCCCACTGCCCTTTGCCCCGAGCAGTTCGGTCTTCAATTATGGCCAAGCCATTTTTGAAGGGATGAAAGCCACCCGGGGGGTGGATGGCAACGTTTTACTGTTCCGTCCGGAGGACAATCTTAGGCGATTCAACCAGTCTGCCATCCGGATGAGCATGCCAGAACTGCCCTTGGAGACCTTCATGGATGGGCTGAAAACCTTGATCAACCTAGATAGGAATTGGGCGCCACAGCCTGAACAAGGCTCTCTATACATACGCCCGCTGATGTTTGCTACCGATGAGTACATTGGAGTAAAAGCTTCAGACAGTTATTTATTCAGCATTTTTACCTGCCCAGTAGGGCCCTACTATACCAAGCCTGTTAGCTTGCTGGCCAGCACCGAGTTTGTACGCGCGGCCATTGGCGGTACAGGTGCTGCAAAATTTGCCGGCAACTACGCCGCTGCCCTTTACCCCGACCAGCTAGCTAAGGATCGCGGTTATCACAATGTCATGTGGCTGGACGCGAAAGAGCACACCTATATTGAGGAGTGCGGCACCATGAATGTATTCTTTGTAATAGATGATGTGGTTGTTACCCCGAGCCTATCTGGCACCATTCTTCCTGGTATCACCCGCCGCAGCGTCATCCAGTTGCTCAAGGAGAAAGGAGAGCGGGTAGAAGAACGCCGCATCAGCATCTATGAAGTCCAAGCGGCCTACCGCGAAGGGCGCCTCCAAGAAGCTTTTGGGGTAGGTACCGCCGCCACCATTAGCCCCATCGCTAAAATTGGCTTTGCCGGATCTGACATGGACTTGCCCGCAGTGGAATCCTACCGAGTAGGGAATTGGTTGAAAAAAACCCTGCAAGGCATCAAAGTAGGAGAAATTGAAGACCAACATGGGTGGGTAGTAAGTGTGTAGAGCTTTCTCTTCATCAAAAATAAAAACGGGCCGCTGATCAGACGGCCCGTTTTTTTGCACGATGTAAAAAGAACGTTTACGCCATGCTACACGATTTCGCTAACGTAGAGGTTGGGTAAATAGACTTTAGTCAGGCGATTCCAAGAGATTTATTAAGGCAACTTTTCGCAAGTCCGCCAGCATCAGGCTATCTAGCCCTGGAGCCTTGGTCAATTCAAAATAGGTTTCACCTCCAGAATACATCAAAACCATTCCCACCTTGGGGTGCCAGTATTTGATATGAACAGGAGCTGGTGTATCCAGGTATTCATACCCATATATTTTCAGCAAACCCTTTCCGACTTCACCAGCGAGTCTTGCCCCTCGGGTCGTCAAATCACTGTAAAAAGCCGTGTCAGCGGTGGTTCTAAAGCGATAGTCACGGACCTCCATTCGTTTTAGGGTATCATTTGGATCTAGGTCATAGGCAAGCACAAAGTATTCCTTTTCCTTATTTTCTGCTTCAAAAAGATTATACACCTCGGTGACTTGATATTTCCCATCCGAACTGAGCACAATCGAGGTCCATTGATTCTCTTTAGCGCCAATGGATTCTCCCTCTCTTGACTGGTAGATGTAAGCAGGCGAATCTGTTTGAGTAAGTGTAACCACTTCCAACATGGCACCTTCGCTAGGCTCCAGGTTTCCCTTCAGAGAGGAAGGAAGATTTAGATTGGACTCCGAATCTGTGTGACAAGCCATGAAAAATCCCCCTGTAACCAGCGTCATCATGAACAACAATTGCAAGGGAGAGAAGGCAAGATTTACAGACTTCATGCTACAAAAATGTTAGGACTCCTCAATCTACGATTGGCTTACCAAATTTGACCAGCACATGCCAAAGATATTTTAATTCCTGAAGCTTAGAACTGGATCCCGCTCTTGCCTCAAAAACTTTTTCCTCTGCCTTGGCTAGCATATATGCATTTACGCTGTCACGCTCGGCAATGGAACTGGCAAGCTCACGCATAAACGGACCTCTAAAATTCAAAGGAACCTGCGAGACAGTCAAGTCGAAGCCTGAATGCCAAGCTAATTGAATTTCATAGCTGTCACACAATTCGCGCATCAAAACTTCAAAGGAAGTTCCTCGAAAACTAGGGTCTGCAATCAGATAATCTACGTCTTCCTTTAAACTGATCACACCATGAATCTGGGCCTCTATATAAGAATCTAAACTCCGAGTAGGCGGCAAATCTGGTAAAGGAAGCACTTCTTCGTGGAGTGTTTCGGTAATTCTTTGAACCAACTCAGGTGGTCGGACAGGATGTAAGCCAAAAGCTAAGTCTTGGCTGAAGCTTTCCTCCATTAACGCAACCAGGATAGGGAGTAGATTACCCCCATGCCCTTTGACCAAAGGGTTGTAATAGGAGTCTCCATAGGTGTAAGTCGCTGCCATATTTAGCTCAGGTTTTAACAGCAAATAGCAACTTCCAAATCGAGGACTAGGTCCTTCTGGCTGATTCAATAGGCGTAGGGCCCCGTATTTGGGGCGGAGTCTATGAGGTATTTGACCGAATTGAAAGATTCCCCCAAAAAGCCGATTCTCCCATTGATCTCGCAGTCCTCCTGGATAGGCGGTGAGGGATCCGTTGGAAATACCTGTTTCAAACTGATTTTGATAGTAACCCCTTTGCGTTAGTCCTTCAAGTACTGTTTGTCCTTTGGCATCTCTGCGGTAAGGGTGAAAATGTAGCGCAATTCTTCCCTTACGCTGGACCAAAGTCTGTAATTGCGCCCCAAAATCGGTGGGCAGATTGCACATTCCTGCAAGGTGAGAGAGAGAGTCTGCTGTCTTTTCTCCCTGCTGACTCACCCATTTTTGTATCACAGAAATTGCTTCTTGGTTTATAGATCGGTCCATTAAAAAGAGATTTGTATCCGCTGTTTGAATCGACCATTGCATCAAGGCCGGATTCTTGCTAGGTTTTGAATGCAAGGTTCAAGGAGTCGAAAGGTCGGGATTTCAAATAATAAATCAATCTTTTCACACAAAACCAGTCCTCTTAACTTTTTCAAGCCGACCCAAGCACTTGAACAGAAGAAATCGGAATATGGTCTACGGAGCTATGCTTAAAAGGATGAATAATTACCACTACATACCCCGTATTCCCGCACCCCGGTTACTGTTTTTCCTGTGTCTACTTGCTTATTGATCATCCTAGAGTCTTGCATTCCTTCATTCTTTATTCAACCTATCTATGCGTCTATTCAAACCATCGTTCACAGTTCTCTTGCTGTTAATTTTTGGCGTCCCCCTGCCCTATTCAATTGCCCAAGAAAAGCCAGCATTTAGTCAACTAGATGTATTTGAGTTGGAATGGGCATCAGATCCTCAAATCTCCCCCGATGCTAAGCAAATTGTCTATCGCCGCAATTACATGGACATCATGCAAGATCAGCGAGCCGGTAACCTTTGGCTGATTGATGTAGAAACCCAACAACAACGCAAACTTACTTCATCGGATAAAAATGAATCTAGCGCCCGCTGGTCTCCCCAGGGAGATCGAATTGCATTTGTGAGCAGCGGCCCTCAGGGAGCGGAAATCTATGTCTATTGGATGGCTAGTGGGCAGTTGGCTCGGCTGAGTCAACTCGAGCGTTCTCCTCAGGGAATCTCCTGGTCTCCCGATGGCAAGCACATCGCCTTTAGCATGCTGGTACCCCAAAGTGCCCCAAAGCTGGTTTCCCCTCCTGCTGCTCCCAAAGGAGCCCAGTGGGCTCCCTCCCCTCGTGTAACGACTCGCCTCAAACACGAAGCCGATGGCAGTGGTTATTTAGAACCCGGCTATTACCATTATTTCGTGATCCCCGCTGAGGGAGGAACTCCTCGCCAAGTGACTCAGGGAGATTATCATCATCGAGGAGCTCCCCAATGGACTCCAGATGGAAACGCGCTGATCTTCAGTGCCAACCGGCATCCTGATGCAGAGTACGATCGCAGAAATACCGAAATATATCGGATTAATCTAGCCAAAGGTCAAATTCAAGCTTTGACTGTCAGGAAAGGACCTGATGAAAGCCCGACAGTATCACCAGATGGAAAACTGGTCGCCTACTTAGGCTACCAAGATCAGGTGCAAACTTATCAGGTGAATCAGATTACGCTGATGCAACTCAATGGAGAGGAAAGTCGAGAGCTGCCCACCGGGCTTGATCGCAGTTTGCGACAACTGAGATGGGCGGCCGACGGAAAGGGGCTTTATTACCTGTACGACGACCATGGGAACACGAAACTAGGCTACACCTCTCTGATGGGTAAATCAGAGGTAGTAGCGGAAAATATAGGAGGAGAAAATCCCAGTAGGCCTTATGGTGGCGGCAGCTTTTCTTTGTCACTCAATCAGGTGGCCTGTTTTCCCCTAACTACGCCCCTTTTTCCAGCTGAGGTAGCCTTGACCAAGCGAGGCAGCGAACAGGTGGGACGCATGACCTATCTCAACCGGGATCTGCTTGACTACCGAGAGCTAGGCCAGTTGGAAGAGGTGCGCTATGCCTCCACGGTAGATGGGAGAGAGATCCAAGGATGGGTGATAAGGCCTCCTTTCTTTGATGAGGATAAAAGCTATCCCCTTTTAGTGGAAAATCACGGAGGCCCCGTAGCCAATTATGGGGATCGTTTTTCCCCTGAGATGCAGCTGCTGGCCAGCGCCGGCTTTGTAGTCTTTTATCCCAATCCTCGGGGAAGTACCAGCTACGGAGAAGAGTTTGGCAACCTGCTCTACAACAATTATCCTGGCGATGATTATCAAGATGTAATGGATGGGGTTGATTTTCTGCTCCAGCGCAAATACTTATCAGAAGATAGCCTATTCGTCACTGGCGGCAGCGCGGGGGGCATCATGACCGCCTGGATCATCGGCAAAAACCAGCGTTTCCGTGCCGCAGCGGTGGTAAAACCCGTGATGAACTGGGTCAGCAAAACCCTCACCGCTGACAACTACTATGGCTACGCCAACTATCGCTATCCCGGTCAACCTTGGGAAAACTTTGAAACCTACCTCAAGTTCTCCCCTCTTTCTTTGGTGGGAAATATCGAAACCCCCACCCTAGTCATGGTCGGCAGCGAGGACCTCCGTACCCCACTATCGGAAGCCAAGCAATTGTACCATGCGCTCAAGCTGCGCAAAATCGAAACGGCCTTGGTAGAAGTGCCAGGAGCGTATCATTTCATTGCCCGCAGGCCTAGCCAGATGATTACCAAGTGTGACCACATTGTGGCTTGGTTCAATCGGTATCGGTAAACCTTGATCTAAACATAAACCACATAGGGTCTAGCCTTTCCTCGAATCTTCTTCGAGGAAAGGCTTTCTTTTTGGCCAATGCTTCGTTAATCCGTAGTAACGCAACCGATAAATTTCTCAGGACCATGAAACAGCTACTCCTCTCTCTTCTCAGTCTCATACTGATAGGTAACCATTATGCCCTGGCCCAGCCCATTCCTAAGGCTCAAAGCCCTTGGCGCTACGCGTTTAAATTAAGTGAAGAGTCGATTCTGAAGGTATTGGAGAATGGGGTAGGGTCTCCTCAAATTTCTGTTCTGGGGCAGCCAGTTGACTCTACTCAGGAGGAATCGCCCAAGTCGCTTACTTCTCCTGGATACTATCTATGGGTAAGAGGAGTTGGCGGTCAGGAAACCAGGGAATTGATTTCGGTGTACCGCTGGCATGCCTACGTGGTCAACAACGATCGCGACCTCATGATCGCCGTCTTCGACTCAGCTGGTAAAACCATATCAGAAGCAGAGCTAACTATCGGCAAGACCCGCTTGCCATTTGATCCTCAGAGTCAGACTTACCGAATCAAAAAATCCAGACGGGAAGGTCTGCTCCAGGTTACCCACCAGGGCTATCGAGATTATTATCAACTCGACGCCCGCAAAGGTAAAATCACCCTCCTTAGAATCGGCAAACGCCTCCTTTATATTCCTCCAATCAGCTGGGTTTGGTGGTTTCCTTATCGCTTTGTATCTGACGTAGTTAAAAGCATTCAGAATTACTATCCCCAAGGTTGGGTTCGCTGGGTTTCCAATCGGTTTGACCCCGAATATTATCGAGAAAAGAGGGAAAGAAACTACCAGGGATACCTCGCCTTGGACAAACCCAGACATCGACCAGGAGACAGCGTCAGAATCAAGGCCGTTTTACTTGACAAGAAAGCTAGGCCTGTGGAACATCTGCTCAAACTCTATCTGGTAGAAGGATATCGAGAGCGGAAGTTTATCGCCGAGTTACCGCCTTATCGGCCCGGTTGTTACCAATTTTCTTGGCTCCCTCACGACAGCCTTCAATTGAAGTTAGACCAGAGGTATCAATTGCAACTGCTAGATCCTAAGGAAACCAAGGCTTTATCCGAATACTTTCGGTACGAGGAATATGAGCTAAGTGGCCTAGAGGCTCAGTTTGAACTCACTGAAAAGATCCAGCATCGAGGACAATCCCTTACCCTTACAGCACGCCTATTTGACGAAAATCGGCTAAACGTACCTGGGGCTAAATTAAAGTTAGCCGTTATGCCTGGAAAGGTAAGGTCTCAAGTCCCTGAACGACTATTTATTCCCGATGTACTTTGGGAACATGAGCAAACCCTAGACCCTCTGGGCGAAACCATCATCCAGTTATCTGACAGTGTTTTTCCGTCAGCTGACCTTTCCTATGAATTGATAGCGGAGTTTTTTACCGTAGATGGAGAGCGGATTGAGAAGCGGGAGTCCATTAGCTTTCTCAATCATACTTATTGGCTAAGCCTAGAGGAGAAAGGGGATAGCCTGCGTGGTTTTTGGATGGGTAAAAACCCTCCCCAAACCACTGCCACCTTAATCAGCGATCTTGCTACAGGTCAATATATTGAAGAGCAGGTTCCCCTCCCCTTCCAACGCCCCCTCGACCTGAAAGTTGATCGATATACCTTGATCGAGGGAGTAGAGCAAGCTAGCCTTCAACCTTCCTCGTCCCAAGTGCAGGTGGCTTCTCAGTGGATAGCTGATACCTTGACCATTCAAATGGACAACCCCTTGGGGTTGCCCATCTGGTATCAGTTGTTTCAGGGAAAAAACAACTCCCTTACTGGCTATACTATGGGCGAACTTGACACGGTTTGGGTCACCTCCCCCCGCAAAGACTACTTTCTCTCGGTTTCCTATTTGTGGCGAGGAGAGATCGTCAAGAAAGAATATCACCTAGGATTTGATGCAGAAAAGTTAGAAGTAGAAATCCAGACTCCTGCAAAGGTCTATCCTGGCCAGACCGTAGAACTAGCGGTTGCGGTAAAAGACGCAGAGGGGCGTCCCATTCCCAACGTGGATGTGTTGGCCTATGGATTGACCAGCAAGTTTGATCCCAGTTTACCAACGATTCCGAACCTTGGTCCTCCAGTTACACAACGAAAGTCGTTCAACACTTTTCAATTAGATCAAAGTGAGGGCCAAGGCCGCGCTCCCCTGGATTATGCCCACTGGCAATCCCAATTTCGATTGGATAGCCTACTCGCTTATCAGTTTCTGTACCCGGGTGACAGCTTGTTCACCTATGCAGTCCCTACTTCGGATAGCAGTACCCAGCTGGCCCTATACGCCATCGACAGTGGCAGGGTACAACCATCACTTTGGATGTACCTAGATGGAAAACCATTCTACTTAGATCTAGCGGACAACCGATTCGGCTACACCCAGCCAGTAAATCCCGGCTGGCACCAAGCCAAACTGTACACCTATACTCACCGCATCACCCTTGACTCATTTTTCATTCCCAAGGATCACCTTTTCATCCTAAGCCTAGATCAAGATCAATTCCAGGGAAGTCAAGCCCGGACATTCAAACAAGTTTCCGATTACGAGGTAAGACAGCTTGCCGCCCATTTGATGCCGGCAGAGCGATTCCCTGAATCTTCCCACGCCTACCTCAAGCAGGGGCCGAGGATTTTCCCCATGTCTGTGCCCAACACAAACCCCAGCTGGTACGAAAAGGTATATCTAAGTGAGTCCTACCTTGGACCTATTCAACCAGGATCTTATAAAGTCCATTTACCGGGACAGTTTGAACTTCAGTCAGACTTTGAAGGAGGCTTTTCTTATGAATTTAGTCCTCAATTAGTCAAAATGAAAAGTTGGGAGGTGGACCTGAAGAAGATTAGGTCTCGCCTCTCCCTGGGCAATCCCAAGAGCTGGGAAAATCACTGGCCTAATTTCGCATGGACGGAAAGTAATCAACTTTTGGCTCATGAAACTCTCCTTGACAAGGGGCTGTACCATTCCTTTAAATTTCACCCCCATCAGGCTACCGAGCAGGGCTTTGGCCAGCTCGTTTTGAACCTTGAAGAGGTCAGAGTTACTCCATTATCCGCTCATCACCCGCAAATAGACATTGCCCTTCTTTTCAAAATTGGCGAAGCTGATTTTCTACGCCTCTATCCAGGATATCAATTTAACCTTCACCAATTGCCTCCCGGATATTATCGCTATCTGGGCTGGGAGGGGCAAGAGCAATATTTCATCCTAGATTCATTACACATCCAAGCAAACGGTAGATCCTTCATCCGCCTGGATAGCTTGCCCTGGCAAATCACCGACTCTTTAAGTAGAGCGCTTTATTTCCAATCCATACAAAGGTGGTCAGACAGGACCATGAGCGATTCTATGAAGCAGCAACTAAAGGGATTGGGTTATTTTATAAGTAATCAAAAAACGGGGAGAATTAGGTTTGGGGCACAAATAGTGGATTCAGAATCCCGTGAGCCTCTATTAGGCGCAACTTTAAGGGTACAAAATCTTAGGCAAGAAACTATTGGAGGAACTTATTCAGATGTAGATGGCATGGTCCATTTGGAAATCCCACCTGGGGCGACCGTCGAGGTCAGCTACATAGGGTATGAAACCAAAGTCATTTATCCCGCCGAGTTTATAAATAGGCAAATTGAGTTAATCCCTAAAATCGAATTGGAACCCTTCAAGGGAGCACTAGAAGAAGTCGTAATTGTTGGATATGGTACTCAAAAAGTGACTGGTCTTACTGGAGCGGTAAGTGTTGTAAGCAATATCCCATCGATCAAAATCAAGGGCATAAGCAGCATCTCCGGCAGTCAGACAGACCTAATCCACCGCAATTCTGACTCTAGTCCCCGTCAACTATATTTGGTAGATGGTGTGGTGGTAGAGGACCTATCTTTTTTAGCTGAAACACAAATCGCTAGTCTGGACGTCCTTTCTTCAGCAGGTGCTACCGCCATCTACGGCTCACGGGCCAGCCAAGGCGTCATCATGGTTACTACTCAAAATGGGGCTAATATTCCGCCTGATAAGGTCTCTGAAGATTTTTCTGAAATTCCTCTTTTGCCCATAGAACAAACCCCATCCAAATTGAGAAGCAACTTTGATGACTTAGCCTACTGGCAGCCTGCTCTGCGAACTGATCAATCGGGCCGGGCCCATTTTAAGGTTCAATTCCCTGATGACATCACCCGCTGGGAGCAGTTTGGTCTTGCTTATGATGCCAAAAGCCGACGCATGGGAGCCACCCAAAGAGGGACTCCTAGCTTCCAATCTTTCATGGCCGAGCTCAGTATGCCTCGTTTTTTGGTGGCGGGAGACCGTACCACTGTATTCGGCAAGGTTAGAAACCTTACTTCGGATACCCTGCCCGCTGAACTGAGCTTCCAAAGTGCCGATAGCAGTTACTCCACCAAGTCTCTTGAACTTGGCCCCAATGCCTTGGATACCCTGGCCATCACTGCACCCAAGGAGTCTGATTCCCTAGCCCTGATGTTTCGCTTAGACCTCCCTACGCAGAACTATTTTGATGGTGAGGATCGGTCTATTCCTGTGTACCCCCGGGGGGATCGAGTCTCCGAGGGGTACTTTTTTCTTTTAGCAGGAGACAGCAATGTCACCGTTAGCCTGCCTCCAGGCCAAGTAACCCTCAAGGCAATCGCCAGTCCTTTGGGGCTATTACAAGATGAGTTGGAACACATTGGTCGCTATCGCTTTCTCTGTAACGAGCAAGCT
Organism: uncultured Bacteroidia bacterium; assembly: GCA_964521065.1. GTDB lineage: Bacteria > Bacteroidota > Bacteroidia > J057 > J057 > CAYVAP01. The sequence continues at coordinate 52,999 of CAZFPQ010000001.1, forward strand.
GCCTCTAAGCTCAAAGCCTTGCTGGCGAAGCAGCGCATTTCTGAAGCCATGGGAGAGGAATTCCGCCAAAAGCGAGAGGTGCGCAAGTTGATCAGCCATCTTCTAAAAGGCAGAAACCAAGATCAGCTCTGGGGTTGGTGGTCACAAAATGTGACGTCCTATTGGATCAGCAACCACGTGATAGAAGCGCTTCTTTCGGCCCAAGCCTTGGATTACGAAGTAGCCCTCAACCTATCACCCCTAGCCCTCCACCTCACGTATCAGCTCACAGCTCCTCCTTTCAGTGCTTCTCGGCAGATCGAGCTCTTAGAGTCCCTACATCAGATGGGACATCCGCTAGACTTCAAAACCTACCTGGATAGTTTAGATGCAGATATCAGCCTCTCACTCAGTGATCACTTCCGGGTACAGCGCCTGAGGCAGCAGCTTAACCTGACCTACCAGCTGGATACCCTCCGCAAATATCAACAGCAGAGTGTATATCAGGAATTATTTTGGACTTCTGATGGGCATCGCCTGCGGCATGGCTCCATCGAAACTACCCTATTGGCTTACCAATTGCTGAAAGAAGATGGGAACTCCCCTCAGGATCTCCTTCGCATTCAAGCTTGGCTATTGAGGCAAAGAGGTCCGAAAGGATGGGCAAACACTTATGCGTCTATTCGAGTAGTGGAAACCTTATTGCCTGACTTATTAAAAGAGAAAGCCCCACCTAGTCCACCTAAACTGTTTATACAGTCAGATAGCTACCAAGACTCCCTTACCCGTTTCCCAGGAGAAGTAAGCTGGGAGAATTCTTCGGAGATCACCTTGCAACAACGTGGAAAATTGCCAATGTATGCTTCCCTGATTCAGGAACGCTATGAGCTTGTGCCTGTTGCTGACAGCACCTACTTCAGTCTTAAGAGTTGGCTAAATGAAGAAGAAGCTCCCGACACATCGCTACGGGTGGGAAATCCCTGTTCACTTAATGTAGAGATCTCCTCTTTCAGGAGCGCGGAGTATGTGCTGGTCGAAATTCCTATTCCAGCAGGCTGCAGCTACCTAGAATCTGATCTAAGTACCAATCGATACGAGGTGTACCGAGAAAAGCGAAAAGATCGGGTAGTTATCTGCTGCCGTCGTTTACCCATCGGCAAGCATCTATTTTCCGTCTCTCTCCAGCCTCGCTTTCCTGGCACTTACGTATTAAACCCTGCGCGAGTGGAAGAAATGTACTTCCCGACGATATTCGGACGAACGGCACCTAAATCATTGAAGATTTATTCACCATAGAACTCACCCATTCCTGGGTTATAAACCTAAACCGATTCTTTCCTCAACTCCATCATCCGAGCCAGATACTTCCCCAACACATCAAACTCTAGATTCACCTGATCACCGCTTTGGAGATCCCGAAAACCTGTATGTTCATAGGTATAAGGGATGATGGTCACGGAAAAACGATCACGCAAAGCCTTAACCACCGTCAGGCTTACGCCGCTGATGCACACGGAGCCTTTGTCTACCAGCAAATGGGCAAACTCCGTGGGAAAAGAAAAATGAAAGTTCCAGGAGCCGTCTACTTCCTCTACGGACAGTACTTCTCCGGTAGCGTCTACATGCCCTTGGACAAAATGGCCATCTACCCGGGCATTGGCGCGCATGCTGCGCTCGAGGTTGACCCTGCGTCCTAGCTCCCAGCTACCCAGGTGAGATTTTTTCAAGGTTTCCTCTACCGCCGTGACGGTGTAAGTTGTATGCTGATCCGTTACTTCCAATAATTGGGTCACGGTCAAGCAGACCCCATCGTGGGCGATGCTTTGGTCGACTCTGATTGGTTCATCGAAGGGAGCCCGCAAGGTGAAAATGCGGTTGCTCCCTTCGATCTGTATATCAAGAATTTCGCCTGTAAATTCTACTATCCCTGTAAACATGGTCTAAGTCCGTTGATAATGCTTCTACTGAGAACTATCGCAGCAAGGTGATAAAGCCTTTCAAGGTAACGGGTATGTTGCCTCCTAGGCTGCGCTCCTCATAACGCAATACGTAGTAATATGTTCCTACCGCAGCAGGGCGACCCGTTCTTTGTTCGCGGCCATCCCATAAGTCGGTGATAGAGCCGGTTGTACGCGCCATTTGACGGCCCCAACGATCAAAGATCAAGCATTCCACCAACACCACATCACGGTTTTCTGCTGGCCGCAACACATCGTTGAATCCGTCTCCGTTGGGCGTAAAAACGTTAGACATAGTCAACGAAGGGCAGAAATCTACACAGTAAGGTGTCCCTGGATCACTGGTATTGCCTAGGGAGTCGGTAATCGTGACGGCGTAACATCCAGCAAATTCCTCGCCTCGGTCTTCGAAACGGATTAGGAGCATGGTATCAGTTCCAAAATCCTGGTAGTCAATGCGGCGCAGCTCTCGGTAAGGTCCTTCTTCATTGTTGGCAAACAAAAGTGTGAAGTAGGAAGCATCATCGGCACATTCCGTCTCAGTCTTGGTGACCGTCAAGGTATGCAAAAGGGTCTCGCAATCACCTTCTCCCACAATGGTCGGTGGGCAGGGAGGCTCATCATCTTGTGCAAAATCACATGCTTGCTGAGAATCGTTGATCAGGGGATCTTCAATCTCTGGTAGCCCATAGCTGCCAATGGCACGAATAAAGTAACAATATTGCACCTGAGGGTTGAGGTTTTCATCACGGTAGGTATGTAGATTGGCTCCAGTGCCAGCCACCAAAGTCACCACATTAAAAGGCCCTCCATTGTCAGAACGCCATATCTCATACTCCGAATTCCGCCAAGGTACATAATCGGTCCACGTGAGATCGATATAATTGCTCCCGCCTCCCTCTGCTTCTAAGAACACTGTAGACGCTAAGTTGGTCCCGTCGCTAGTTTGGATTCTTTCTCCATCTTCTGAGAACACCTCTATCCGATAATTGTACCCACGCGTCTCTGTATCAAGGTTCATATCGACGAAGGTCGTATCCTCATAGTTTTGCCGGGCAATCTCTATGGCGGGAAAGCCATTGTTGTTAGCCCGGTAAATTCTATAAGTATAAGGCCCTTGATAAATCAGGTCTACCACAGGCTGCGTCCAACGAAGCCCCACCTCTCCGCTGCTAACAGAAGTAGAGTTCACCCCAATGCTATCATTCAATATGTATATAGGTGAATTTTCTAAGTCCAGACAGGCGTCAGTTGCACAGCTTTCGGTGATGGGAATCCCAGGCAGGTTGGGATCTGTAAAGACAGCCGTAATGGCGTAACAGATACTATCTCCCAGTCGGTCGGGAATATCCCTGAGGGAGTCTATATAAATAATGTTGGCCCAACCTTGTACAGAATCAATCAATTGGAAACCAGCCTCCTCCGGAGTCATTTCACAGCAAATCGAATCTTGGGCAAATGTCGCCCCCAAGGTTTTTCGGTAGATCTTGTATCCCCAAGCTCGTTCTTCACAGATGGTTGGATCCCAACTTAAGCGGAAACTCCGATTGCCTCGATCAATGGTCAAATTACTAGGCGGTGGGGGAATCACCCTGATCTCCACCGCAGCGTTAGCCGTAAGGGTAGCATTTCCAGGGATGTTATTATAGTTGCGGTTATCATTGGCAAAAAAGTCGACCTGATAATGCTGCCCCCTCACATTGTCGCAGTCCGTTTGCCAAAATACGGTTCCCTTGATGGAATCTGGATCAGAGTTAAAATTATCTGCGTTATTTGTTGCCTGAGGTAAGGTTGTATAAGGGCGGTTGGGCTGAGGGCCCAAGTCTACGATCAGCCCATCGAGGGTGGCGGGATTGTCAACTGAAAAAGGGCCATTCTCTCCCAAGCCTCCATTGTTCAAATCTAGATACAAGCTATCAGTGCTATCAGGGTCCCAAGCGACGAAGTCAAAAGTCACACTTTGTCCGGCATAGACACAGGTATCGGTAATGGTTTCGATGATGGGCGGATTGTTGTCACATGGCTGTACCTCTACCGCAACATCACGGAGCACTGTCCCAATTAATACCCCACTACGCCATTCCTGAATCTCTATACCAAAGTTATATACCCCCGCTTGCTGGGGAGTATTCCAAGTGACGATACCTGTAACGGGATTAATGGTAAAAGTAGAGGTTCCAAAGCCGGGATCTTGGGGGAAACGATATCCACGGACGGTATCGGGATTAAGGGGTGGATTAAAAGGCTCCGCAGGATCAAAGTTGAACGAAGGCCGAATCACAAAGCTCAAAGAGTCCCCGTCTGGATCTAGGGCTCCAGGGTTATGGGTCCAAATTTTCCCAATACACGCATCGTCCAAAGGTTCATTTAACAGGATAGGCGTACTATTAAAGCCAAGAATTGGAGGGGGAATAAACAATTCAGTAAAAACTGCAAAGGCTTCGTCGGTTGGGTTTACGATGTTGACTACCGTTGCATTTCTGGCTACATCAGAGTAGGCCAAGACATATCGACCAGGTCCTGGGAAGGTGTATCGAACGGTATAAATGTTTCGCTTGATGGTCCCCTTGACAGGAACTCCATTAAACGCTGTTCCAATGGTACATTCCGTATTGGGAATTCCGGTCATACGAGGTCCATTGGCTCGGGGTACCTCTTCCAAGATTGCCAGGGGAGTTTGAGAACCCGAGCCTGAATCAAACACATAGATATCTGCAGAACAGCGATCTACTCCAGCAGGAGCCGGATCGGTATAAGTGGTAAGGGTAATGATATAAGTATTGGGATTGCCCGCACTGGTATCTCTTGCAGCAGTTATCTGCCCTGCTAGGTTATGGGTAGCGTGGAGCGAATAAGGCCCCAAAAAGACAAAAAGTATACATACTAATAAGCCAGGCGCAATCTTGGATAGGTGTTTAAGTAGGTAGGACCACTCTTTGATCATCATGTCAAAACGGTAAGGTGTGTTGGGGTAGCCAAAAGGCAAAAAGAAGGGCAGTTTAGGCGCAGAGAGCTAAGAATATACCACATACAACGATGTTGTACAATGTAAGTTTTCATCCCTCTTGCATTCCTAGAATGGAGTGCTTGTAGGCAATTTCTACTTCTTTAGATATTCGGTTGCATATTGCTGCAAAAAATCCGTAATTGCACGACCATTTCAGAGACCTAAGGCATACTATAAAAATAATGGATTCCAGAAGCTATAAAACGCTGTCGGCTAACCGTGCCAATTCCGGCAAAAAGTGGGTCCTCGTGGACGTAGAGGGCAAAGTGCTAGGCCGGGCCGCCAGTGAGATCGCCATGATCCTCCGGGGTAAAAACAAGCCTAACTTCACCCCACACGCCGATTGTGGAGACAACGTGATCGTCATCAATGCGGAGAAGGTTCGCCTTACAGGCAACAAACTTTCTCAGAAAGAATACATTCGCCACACGGGATATCCCGGTGGTCAGCGAGTAACCACCGCGCAAGAGATGCTAGACAAGCATCCTGAGCGCTTGGTAGAGAAAGCCGTTCGCGGCATGCTCCCCAAAAACAAACTGGGGAACCAACTTTATACCAATTTACGGGTTTACGTAGGGTCTGAGCATCCACATGAAGCTCAGGCACCTGAGGTACATGAACTCAAAGCATAGTTATCCATTCCTTCCACATGAGCCAAGTCGTAACTGTCGGACGTCGTAAGACTGCAGTAGCCCGGGTGTTTCTAAATGAAGCAGGTACCGGTAACTTTAAGATCAATCAACGATCTCTCGAGACTCACTTTCCTTTGGATTTGTTGCAACTGAAAGTGAAAGATCCTTTTCGTATTTTGGATTTGAACTTAGGTGAGTTCGATATCAAAGTAAACGTGCAAGGCGGTGGAATCACCGGTCAAGCTGAAGCCGTTAGGTTAGGTATTGCTCGCGCCTTGATCGAAGTAAACGAAGAATATCGCCCCGCCCTGAAGCATGCTGGTCTACTTACCCGTGATGCCCGCAAGGTGGAGCGTAAGAAATACGGTCGCAAAAAAGCTCGTAAGAGCACTCAATTCTCCAAACGATAAATCCTATAGGGACCCAACCATATGGAGCAGCCTACTTATCAATCATTATTGGACGCTGGTGTTCACTTTGGCCATCTCAAGAAGAAGTGGAACCCCCAGATGTCACCTTATATTTTTATGGAGCGCAATGGTATTCATATCATTGATTTGAACAAAACGCTCCGCATGCTAGACGAGGCCGCCAAAGCTGCCAAGCAACTAGCTATCTCCGGCCGCAAGATTCTTTTTGTTGCTACCAAAAAGCAAGCGCAAGAGATCGTAGAAATGGAGGCCAAGCGCGTGAACATGCCTTTCGTAACCGAGCGTTGGTTGGGAGGAATGTTGACCAACTTCGCCACTGTCCGTAAGTCCATCAAGCAGATGAAAAACATCGAAAAGATGAAGACTGACGGCACCTTTGAGCGCATCAACAAGAAGGAGCGTCTCATGCTCACCCGCGACCAAGCTAAATTAGAGAAAGTACTTGGGGGAATCTCTGACCTGAATCGCCTGCCATCGGCTCTATTTATCGTGGATATCCACAAAGAGCACATCGCGGTTGCGGAGGCCAGGAACCTCAACATTCCTACCATTGCCATGGTAGACACCAATAGCAATCCTAATTTGGTTGACTTTCCTATTCCTGCTAATGATGACGCGACCAAGTCTATTCAATTGGTCATCCGTACCATCACAGATGCCATCGCTGAAGGGTTGGAAGAGCGCAAAAAGCGTCGCGAAGAAGATCGCGTGAAGCACGAAGCTAAGCGCCAAAAGGCTGCAGAAGCCAATAAGGCAGGAGAAACAGTCGCTTCTGAAGGTACTCCCGCAGAATAAATCTGCTTCTGATAAATGGATAACGGCGGTCAGCTTTTTAGCTGACCGCTTTTTTTACGTCCTCACCTACCATACCAATAAAGCTGGTTTAAATGGCTGAACACAATGACTTAGGAAAATTTGGCGAAGACCTCGCATTAGAGCTGTTAGAGGCAAAGGGATACCATGTATTAGATCGCAACTACCGATTCAAGCGAGCCGAGATAGACTTGGTGGCCCTGATGCTAGATCCAGGGGAGTTGGTATTCGTAGAGGTAAAGACTCGCCGGGGCAAACTCTGGGGTGAGCCAGAATTGGCGGTAAACCAACAGAAAAAGAAACAAATGTTTATCGCGGCAGACGCCTACCTACATGAAAAGCAGATGCGGAACGTGCCCTGCCGGTTCGATATCATCTCTGTGATTGTTCCAGAGCAAGGTGACCCAATATTCCATCACATTGAAGATGCATTCAGGCGGATGGATTCTTCTTGGTGAGGGTGGATTGGCCTGAAAATGAAGGACAAATGTGGGAATCTCTTGTGATTGCCCGCAGGAAATTGCAACTTTGCATCCGCTCAGCGATCCTGAGCAGAAAGGAGACCCTTTACATGGTAGAAGAAACTGACAAAAAGGTAACTGAAGAAGAACAAAACACCCCTCAAACTGAGGAGCAGAGCGCTGAGGTCACACAGACCGTTGCGGACACAGATCAAAGCCCGCATATGCAAGCGCTAGAGAACATGGACAACGCGGAAAGTACCGCGGAAGTTCCCAAGGATGTCCCCCAGCCAAAGTTTTCACCCACTGAGGATGAAATAGACGACGATGACTGGTGGAAAGACGAAGATGACTACACCGAGAAGGAGCGAGTAGAACTGGAGAAAATGTATGCCAGTACCCTCCGCGAATTCCACGAAAATGAAATCGTCAATGCCTCTGTAGTAGGTATTGGAGAGAAAGAGGTAGTACTCAACATTGGCTTCAAGTCTGAAGGCGTGGTTCCCGTCTCTGAATTTAGAGACATGAAGGACCTACAGCCTGGAGCAGAAGTAGAAGTTTACATTGAAAGCGTAGAAGACCAGAATGGTCAGCTTATCCTTTCTCGTAAGCGAGCCAAGCATCTTCGTTCCTGGGAACGCATTGAAGAGTCCATGGAAAAAGATACGGTACTCAATGGACACGTAATGCGCCGTACCAAAGGTGGATTCGTGGTCGATATTGACGGCATTGAGGCCTTCTTGCCTGGTTCACAAATCGACGTAAAGCCCGTACGGGACTTTGATGTGTACGTCGGTCGCGATATGGAATTCAAAGTGGTAAAAATCAATCACGCTTACGAAAACGTGGTGGTTTCCCACAAAGTACTCATCGAAGCTCAGCTTGATGCACAGCGCAAAGAGATCCTGGCTAACCTAGAGAAAGGTCAGGTATTGGAAGGTACTGTCAAGAACATGACCAACTTCGGAGTCTTTATCGACTTGGGTGGTGTCGATGGCCTGCTTCACATTACCGATATTTCTTGGGGACGGATCAACCACCCCGAAGAAGTTCTGGAATTAGACCAGAAAGTCAACGTGGTAGTGTTGGAGTTCGACGAAGAAAAGAAGCGTATCAGCCTGGGTATGAAGCAACTGACTCCTCATCCTTGGGAGTCGCTGCCTGAAGAGCTTACCGAAGGAGCTAAAGTCTTGGGCCGCGTAGTTACCGTGGCTGACTATGGTGTATTCCTTGAGGTAATGCCTGGGGTAGAAGGCCTCATCCATACCAGCGAAATGAGCTGGTCACAGCATGTACGCAATCCAAATGAAGTATTCAAGGTTGGCCAAGAGCTTGAAGCTGTTGTACTGAACATCGATCGGGAAGACCATAAAATGTCTCTTGGTCTTAAGCAACTCACTCAAGATCCATGGTCTATCATCCATGAGAAATATCCCGTGGGTAGCCGCCACACCGGCTTAGTGCGCAACATGACCAACTATGGCTTGTTTGTAGAACTAGAAGAAGGTGTAGACGGATTGGTACACATCTCCGACCTCTCTTGGACCAAAAAGTTCAACCACCCATCTGAGTACGTCAAAGTAGACGATAACTTGGAAGTGATTGTACTTGACATTGACCAAGACAACCGTCGCTTAAGCTTAGGCCACAAGCAACTTACCGAAGATGTCTGGGAAACCTTCGCTTCGATCTTCACCCTTGGTTCTAGCCATAAGGGTACCATCAAGAAGATCGATAGCCGAGGCGCTGTTGCTGAGCTGGAGTTTGGTGTAGAAGGAACCATTCCTACCAAGCATCTTAAAACAGCAGAAGGACAGGAAGAGCTGAAAGTTGATGATCAAGTAGATTTGGTTGTCATCGAATTCAACAAGGACGCCAAGCGTCTGGTCTTATCTCACACCAAATCCTGGAAAGAGGAGATGGAGGTTCCCAAAGAGAAGCGTAAAGCGACTGGTGGAACCAAGCGTAAAGGTGGTGGCAGCAAGTCCAGCGGACAAAAAGGTGGTACTACTTTAGGTGAGATCGATGTCCTAGCTCAGCTAAAAGCCCAAATGGAACAACAAGAAAAAGGAGGAACTCCTGCTCCTGTTGTTGAGGAGGCTCCTGTTGCTGAGGAAGCTCCCGTGGTAGCTGAAGAGCCGGCGCCTGAGCCTGTGGCAGAGGAGCCTGCGGCTACAGAACCAGAAGAAGCTTCTACTGAGGCTTCTGAAGAGGCTGAAGAAAGCAAGGACTGAATTTGAACACAAAGATGTGCTCACACATCTAGTGCATAAGGGAAGCCCTTCCGTTCTGCGGAAGGGTTTTTTTGTGCCTTTTACATTGAATCCTAAAAAGACACGCTTGATAAGTATTTACCATCTTTAGAGGAAATCAAAAGGCCCTCTCCTATCTTAGCTGCGTTTGAAGTGTATGAGAGGGACACTATCTAAGAGGCTGTTTGGATTTTGGTATTTAGAGCCCAAACACTGGATTTTTTGGTTCTGACAAGCAGATTTTTGGAGGAATAGCGAGCTATTTCGAGAAAAATCGGCGCAGTCAGACTCCTACTTGGGACCCTTTATCCCAAGTACTCGTGGCAAGACAAGTTTAAGCCGCAAACTCAACACCCAAACAGCCTCTAAACAAAAGTCTATTCCTAATTTAAGCCTAATGAAAATGAAGAAGCTCCTGTTTTTCACCCTTGTATGCCTGTTAACACTCCCTGCCGCCATCGCTCAAAAAGCTACTGTCAAGCTAAGCCTAGGGGCTTTGCCTCTTCGCCACATCCCCGTAAGTCTAGAATGGCGTACCGGTGAGCGTCAATCTATCAATGTACAAGCTGGCTATATCATCCAACGAGACGCAGCTAGCCTGATTTCAACGTTAACGGACCAAGATCTACCTCAATTGATCCTTTCTGGCTTTACCTTTACCCCAGAATACAGATTTTATGTACTTCCATTTAAGACCAGTGAGTACCTTTCAGGACTTTATGTTGGTCCTATGTTGCGTTTCCAGCGCTTGGCAGCAGAAACCAAATTTCCTGTACAAGGAGTAGGGGTAACGCTGAGCGGTAGTGCCAATACCTTTCGTGGAGGAGCCCAATTGGGCTTTCAGTGGGTAATCAAAGATCGCTTTGTGATCGACTGGTTCATTCTTGGTATCACCGGAAATTTTGTATCCTATAGAGGCAGCATCGCTACAGACGAGCCCGTACTTACCGTAGAAGACCTTGAACAAGGGATCGCGGATATTTTGGGGAGTACGGTTGACCTCTCAGGTCTCAACATAGAAGGCGCTTTGCAATCTTACTCAGCTAGGGCAGCTAACGCTGGTGTAGGAGTCCGCACCGGGCTTTCGATTGGAGTGGCGTTTTAGAAGTCCGCTTTTAACGAACTTTCTCAATAGAAGGCTGCTATAGGTCAACTTGTGTCACTGATGGAGAAAGATATGGGCTTTTGCAATTTAACATGGTCAAATTCTACTAAGTTTGCCCCATGTAAACGTGTAAGCTCGATCTAACCCAAAAGACCCAAAAAAACTGGTAAATGAGGTTAGGAGTCAGGGAATAAGCAAATGCCTTTCAAGTTAACCTCTTTCTAATCTCACTCCCCTACCCCATAAACCAAATTTTCAAGTGAGCTATTCGCCAAATAAGTCATTGAGTACCAATTCTTTGCACAGCGAATACTCCCCTATTATTTTGTTTCTACTTAATTCAAACACCATACTTTTACAACCAATTCACTATTTCATGAAGAAGCTCATTGTCATTTCCTCCCTGTTAATTGGCATGTTCTCTGCCGCTTTTGCTCAGCAAAATGTCGTGAAGGTTGGCCTTACCCCCTTGATCTTCCGCAATGCGAATGTGACCTACGAGCGCATGCTTACCGATGGCATCAGCATCAATGCTACCGTTGGCTTGGTCATCCCTAGCAACGGTGTTCCTGGTGGTTCTGCTGCTGGACTTTCTGACTCGATCTCAGATTTAAGCTTTGGAGGCTTTCAGGTTACCCCTGAAGTACGTTTCTACACCAAGAAGAATGGAACTCCTCAAGGTTTTTATCTAGCTCCGTTTTTGCGGTTTCGCCAGTGGAACACCTCTAGTGAGCAGACTTATGCTACCTATGAAACCACTCTTTCTGGTGGACTGACTGCCTTTGGTGGGGGTCTTCAGCTTGGAGCGCAGTGGATCATCAAAGACGTATTCGTTATTGATTGGTATTTCCTCGGAGTTGGCCTTAACTACTACAACCTACAGGGTACCCTAAGTTCAACTGATCCCAGCATCAATTGGGATGAAGTACAGCAAGAATTTGAGATGGAATACGGTTCCATTGATGATCTACCCGGTATCGACTTCAATTCTGATAACAGTGGCGCTGAGGTAACCGTTGGAGTACCATTCGTCCTGCCTACATTCCGTACAGGAATTTCTCTGGGTTTTGCATTCTAGCAAGTTTTTTCCCAGAAAACATCATGCCGCGGCTCTTCTGAGTCGTGGCTTTTTTTATCCATGAAAATGAGTGCGGGTTTCGGAGAATTGAATACGGATTTCTTGACCTAGGTCAAGAGAAAACTCACACCCAAGGTTTACCTTGAGGTAAGCAACGCTCGAAAAACGACCTCCACTTTTTGCTTGATCTTTGGCACGAGTACTGCGTCATACAAAGCCTCACTTGGCTCGCCAAACTCGGTTTTCACTCCTTGTCTTCCGGCAAACCGGAATCTTCGATTCGCACCGGGAACATCCCGGCTTAGCCGGGAAAACCTCTTCGTAAAACAGGGAGTTTATGTTTTTCGCGTTACCAAATCCTAAACACGATGAAAGCCACCATTGCCCTACTCACTACCCTCTCGCTCGGAGTAGCTTCTCTCCTGGCACAAATTTCCCCCAATACCCATCCATTAACCCAATCTCTTACAGAGGTGCAGGAGTCTCTCCTCATTGCGGTGGCCTCAGGAGATGCGCCGGCAGTAGAGACAGAAGAACACTCTGCCAGCTTAGAAGAATTATTAGATTTTTTCCAGTCGGAGGAGTTCCTTCAGCCATATACAGCTCTATCTTCAAGGCCATTGACCACGAACTATGGAAAAATCGAAGCTATCCCGAGTAATTGGACCTACAATGATCTACAGCTTTACACCCTTCGGTTCAATGGTTCATTGATCACCAGTCACAACGCAGGCCAGCAAACCCTTTACGATCAAGATTCAGGGCAGGCATACGAACCCTTACAAATTTATCTCAAAGGTGTTGAGATGTACGTCAGGCAAGTTCCAGGTGTCACCAAGCCAGTGAGTGAAAGCCAGATATCCGAACGGACCCCTTATCCAGATTACTAAACACCCGAGGAGATCGCAGGAAATTACAAGAATGAATGGCCTAGGCTCCCTACCCATTCGCCTGCTTAAGACACCTATTGAAGTGGGTACAACCCGTATCGCAGTCGTTACCTTTCCTTTTACCGGAAAATAGCCCTCTGGCAAATGGGAGTTAACAAAGGGGCCATTCTGTTTCAGGTCGATACATACCTATGTCCCACCTTGAAACAATCTTAGCTAACCCCAAAGCCAGCCTACCTATGTAAAAAACTGCATACCAGCCATTTACAATGATGGCCCATTCCTTGTTTGTAGATCTATAGCGAAATCGAATTCTTTGTTCAACCAGCTATGCTACGTAACTACCTCCTCACCGCTATACGGTTCTTTTGGCGTCATAAGGGTTATACCTTTTTGAACATCTTGGGCCTGACCGTAGGGCTGACCACTGCCATCCTTATCTTATTGTGGATCCAAGATGAGCTGAAAATCGACCAATCCCACCCCAACCCAGGCCAACTGTACCACGCCCAACTCAATGACTATTTCAGTGGAGGGAATACGGTCACAGGGGATGCATTGCCATATCCAATTGGAGAGGTCTTAATCAATGAATATCCTGAAGTAAAAGAAGTTTGTTTCTACTCTTGGCATGAAGAGGTGCTCGTTTCTATCGAGGAACAAAAGATCTACCGAGAAGCAGGGCGCTATACCGATCCAAACTTGATTCCTCTTTTAGGATGCAAATTGTTAGCGGGTCACCCCAATGGACTGTTGCAAACTCCCCATAGCATTGCCATATCCAGTGAGTTGGCCAGCCGCCTTTTTGGACCCGATTGGGAGAGGCAAGAACTGATGGGGCAGTTGATCCACATCAATCAAGAAGAGCAAGCTTATAGTCTTTCCGGGGTTTTTGAAAAAGATCCACATAGCAGCTTTACAGAGGACTTTTATCTCCCCATGGAAAACTTTGTGAAGAAAAATGATTGGCTCCACCATTGGGGAAACCGGGGGCTTCGGCTGCTAGTCAAGCTAAATCCAGGGGTAGAACTTGGGGCGTTTCAAGCCAAGGCGTCACAAGCTATAAAAAATCACTACGAAGGAGCAAGCAGTGAAATCGTATTTCAGCCCTGGTCTGAAAACTATCTATATGGAGACTGGGAAAATGGAGTACAAGCGGGAGGACGTATCGACTATGTGTACCTATTTGCCCTGGTAGCTTGTTTCCTAGTCATTATTGCCGTCATCAACTTCATGAACCTTTCTACGGCCCGAGCAAGCCGAAGAGCCAAAGAAATTGGAGTCAGAAAAACTACAGGAGCCAGCCGTACCACCTTAATCCGGCAGTTTATAGGCGAATCTATCCTGATGGCTTTGTTAGCGGGAAGCCTGGCTGGGTTGGTTACCGAATTGATGTTGCCACTTTTTAACCAAGTTTCTGGTAAAGACATACAAATCAGCTACCTCGGTTCTAATCATTTGCTTTGGATTGCAGGTATCTCCTTGATTACTGGAATCCTCGCGGGAATCTACCCAGCTCTGGTACTTTCCTCGCTTCGCATTGTCAGTGTCCTCAAAGGAAGCATCAGACATAGCTTTGGCAACAAGCTTTTTCGACGGGGACTGGTTGTTTTTCAGTTTTCGATCTCAATTATCCTCATCATTGGTACCGCTAGCGTATACCGTCAGATCAACTACATCCGTACCACCAACCTAGGCTTAGACCGAGAAAATGTCATTAGCATGGCATTAGAGGGGGAAGCCAGGCAACGCTATCATACTTTTAGGGAGGTTTTGGCCCAACAAAAAGGCATCCAATCAGTGGGGGCTTGTAATGGCTCCGCCTTGTCCATAGGTTCTAGCACCACCGACCCGACCTGGGATGGAAAAAATGAAGGAGATGAAATTCGCTTCTTTGTGGTAAATGGAGATTATGGATTTGTCAACACCCTGAAGATCAACTTAATCTCTGGCAGAGATTTCTCTCCCTCTCACCAACTTGATACAGCCAATTACATCATCAATCAAACCGCCGCCGCCATCATGGGGATGGAAGATCCCATAGGGCAAGACCTCGCGTTTTGGGGGCAGGAGGGAAAAATAATCGGGCTGGCTGAAGATTGGCACATGACCTCGCTGCACAACAAGATTGAGCCCACCATCATTCGCCTCAACGAAGAAAACTACCTGAGGCTCATGGTGAGAGCAGAGGCAGGTCAGACGGACCAAGCATTACAAAGCCTAGAGACAACTTGGCAAGAGTTCAACCCGGGCTACCCATTTGAATATTATTTTCTAGACGAGGAGTTCGAGCGCATGTATCAGACGGAAAATAGAATGGGTAACCTAGCCGGCTACTTCTCTGCCGTAGGTATTTTGATCGCCTGCCTAGGATTGCTTGGCTTGGCTTCCTTCACCGCAGAGTCCCGAATCAAAGAAGTAGGCATACGCAAAGTACTGGGAGCCAGCGTACAAAGCTTGGTCTTTTTATTGACCCGAGAATTCACTTACCTGGTTCTGATCGCTTTTGCCATAGCTGCTCCCTTAGGCTGGTTTTTGATCAATCGACTTTTGTCGAGCATATATGAATATTATCAAGCCGTAGATTGGCCAGTTATCGTAGGGACAGGCTTTGTTGCCATGCTGCTGGCTTGGCTGACCGTCAGTTATCAGTCCTTCCGTACCTCCACCACCAATCCCATTAAAAACCTTCGTTCAGAATAAAGATTTTCTACCCGTTAGAGTTGTGTGTAACAAACCCTGAGGCTTTGGTCTTGGGGTTTTTTGGAGATATTGGGATAACCAAAGAATAAAATCACCTCAAAAGTACGTACAGCGTAGTTAAATGGTACGATCATTTGGCAGGTTTAAACTGAGTACATCAGAAACCTTTTAGTTAGAAGCTGTTTGGAAATTTTCCTTTACATGCCAAATCCCAAACAGCCTCTTAGGTGGTTGTTCACTCCTTTAGTTTTGAGATAACACATTGATTCATGTATAGCCTAATATTCGCCTTCTTTTATCATTTAAATTCTCGTGGAAAAGGGGACGATCCTAGAGGAGTGGCGAACATGGTTCTATCTCTATTCCAATTTCTGCATTTCTTTACAATTCTTTCGGTGGTACTTTATTTCATAGGGATGACTAGAGACGATTTTTCCCAGATAAGTGGAGCCAGTCCGGCCATATATGGAATCATATCGCTCTTGCCGTTCTATGTTTTCAATTTGATTTACTTTAAAGGTCTTCGACTAGAACAAATCCTCTATAAATTCGACCAAAGCCGCACAATGAAAATTAAGAATATACTATTTGTCACTACGGTTTTCATTTTACCAATTGTCTTTTTAGCACTAACCGAAGATTTAAGGCATAAATAAGTTAGACCCATAAGCTAGCAAAATACAATCCAGAATAAGCTTGGTTCCCTCGATACTAAGTCAGAGGTTTAACTGTTAAGTCTCGTCCAAGGGGATCCCGAAAATTCCTATTTTCATCCTCCTTGCCTAGCTTGCCCCCATGACCATCTTTTCCCAGCAAAGTTACCTGCAAAAACACAGAGCACTACCTAAGCAGATTGCTACCCCTCCTCCTTCAGACCTGGGCATCGTGGTGGTCATCCCTAGTCACGCTGAACCAGACTTGATCTCTACCCTAGAAAGTCTGGACGCTTGCGCCCAGCCTCCATGTAGCGTTGAAATCCTGATCATTCTCAATGCAGGAGAACACCATCCCGAGGAGGTACATGAGCTTAATGACCAGACAGAAGCTCAGTTTCACGCATGGTCGGCAAATAAAAGAGTCTATCCATACTTCCTGATCCGGCAAGACCAACTTAGGCGCAAACACGCTGGTGTAGGCCTAGCCAGGAAAATAGGTTTTGACGAAGCGGTAGACCGACTAGAGCAGGCAGGCCAGGAAGATGGCTTGCTCGTAGGATTGGATGCAGATTCACGGGTTGCTCCCAACTATCTCCAATCTTTGTGGCAGTGGTTTCTGACCCGCCCCAAAGAGCAGGCCGTCTCGCTTTACTTTGAACACCCCATAGGGGGAGGAGAATTCCCATCGGAGATCTATCGCGGCATAGCTCAATATGAACTTTACCTCAGGCATTATGTCCAAGGCTTACGCTGGGCGAAGTATCCCCTAGCCTATCACTGCGTCGGTTCTTCGATGGCGGTACGCAGCACTGCCTATCAGGCTCAGAACGGGATGAACCGCCGCAAGGCCGGTGAGGATTATTATTTTTTGCATAAGTACATGCTACTGGATACCCTTGGCGAATGGTTTGGCACCACCGTCTACCCTAGCCCACGTCCTTCCCAGCGGGTGCCTTTTGGCACGGGTAGGGCCATCTCTGACTGGCTACAAGGGGAGCAAGGGGCCTGGCAAACCTTTCACCGCCAAAGCTTTGAGGAATTGAAACAGCTGCTAGAAAAGGTAGACCAATTTCGAACTCAGGAGCTTGTGGACGATTTAGGGCCCGCCATGCAGGCCTACTTGACTCTGCAGAACTTGAGTGCTGCATTGCCCGACATTCGTCAGCACAGCAAGACCCCCGAGAGTTTTTATCGACGATTCATTCGCTGGTTCGATGGCCTCAAGACCTTGCAGTTCATGCACTTCGCCCGAGACAATTACTACGCCAATCAGCCACTGCTAGAAGAAGCCAATTACCTATTTAAACTAGTCCATCCTCAAGTCAAGAAGCCCCATGAGCTTGTTCCGATGCTGATGGCCTACCGTCAATGGGAACGAGGGCAAAGGAGCTAGATTTAAGCTACCATCTTTGACTGCCAAGCGCTACCTTTGCGGGCATGAATCACAAGGTCATCATCGTCGATTTTGGCTCTCAATACACCCAACTCATCGCCCGCCGGGTCAGAGAGCAACATATCTACTGCGAAATCATTCCCTTTTATGACGCCATCGAATGGGATGACAGCATTAAGGGCATCATCCTTTCCGGCAGTCCCTGCTCTGTGAATGAAGAAGGAGCCCCTGATCTAGATCTGGAGGCCATTATTGGCCGCGTACCGGTGCTCGGAGTATGCTATGGCGCTCAGTTAATCGCTAAAAAATATCAAGGAGAGGTCGCCACGTCTGAAAAGCGTGAGTACGGGCGAGCGATGCTGCAGCAAAGTCAGTCGAAGCTCTTTGCCTCCATTTCACCGGAGTCACAGGTTTGGATGAGTCATGGTGACCACATTTTGAGCCTCCCGCAAGGCTATCGCCTGATCGGCAGTACTTCTAGTGTGGAAGTAGCGGCTTATGAACATGAAGAGCTACCCATATATGCCCTCCAATTTCATCCCGAGGTAACCCATAGCCTAGAAGGAAGTCAGATCATCCGCAACTTCTTGTATGATATCTGCCAGATACCTCCCGATTGGACTCCTCTGTCTTTCATCGAAGAGACGGTAGCCAACATCCGTAAGCAAGTCGGAGACAAAAAAGTAATATGTGGCCTCTCTGGAGGGGTAGACTCCACCGTGGCAGCCACCTTGATTCACCGCGCTATTGGCGATCAGCTTACCTGTATCTTTGTAGATAATGGAATCTTGCGTAAGCAGGAATTTGAGCAAGTAATGAAGCAATATGAGACCCTAGGTCTCAATGTAATTGGGGTAGACTCCAAAAAGCGCTTTTTAGATGAACTGGCCGGAATTACGGAACCAGAAGCGAAGCGCAAGACCATTGGCCGGGTCTTCATTGAGGTATTCCAAGAGGAAGCCGAGCGCATCCAAGGAGTCGACTTCCTCGCCCAAGGAACTATCTATCCCGATGTAATCGAAAGTGTCTCGGTCAAAGGGCCTTCGGCTACCATCAAATCCCACCACAACGTGGGCGGCTTACCTGAAAAGATGCACCTCAAAGTCGTAGAGCCTCTCCGCATGCTTTTTAAAGACGAAGTCCGTGAGGTGGGACGTGACTTAGGTTTGGCTGAGTCCTTCATCGGGCGCCACCCCTTCCCAGGGCCAGGATTGGCCATTCGTATCCTTGGTGAGGTCACGCCCGAGCGAGTAGCACTCTTGCAAGAAGTGGATAACATCTTTATCAATGGATTGCGGGAACACGACCTTTATGATCAAGTTTGGCAAGCCTTTGCTGTGCTGCTCCCTGTGGACTCCGTAGGGGTAATGGGGGATGAGCGCACCTACGAAAAAGTGGTGGCACTCAGGGCAGTAGGGAGTCGCGATGGCATGACGGCGGACTGGTCTCGCCTGCCATATGAATTCCTAGCTGAAGTTTCCAATCAAATTATCAACAACGTTAAGGGAGTAAATCGCGTAACATATGACATCAGCTCAAAACCTCCCGCTACCATTGAGTGGGAATAAGCAAGGCTGACTCCTCCCCACCGTTCTGGTTTTCGTTCATCTGTCTGTTATAAGTAGATGCCGAGATAGTGAGAAGTGAAACATTGAGACAAAGCTCCTCATACTTCGCTGGTTGTATCAATGCCATTTCCCTTCTTCTTTGGCCCACTTACATAAGTAGTTTAAGACCCAATGACAGATGTCTATGATTCGTTGGATTATTTCCTCGTTTTGTTTGTTGATTTCCCTTTCAATTTTCGGCCAAGGTGCTAGCTACGCTCCTCCTGTAGACCCCGTAAGTGAGCGCTACTTAAGAGAAGGGCAAAGATTCCTAGAACTAGGCAAGCCTCAAGAAGCCTTAGGCTATTTGGAGCCCGCAGCTGAAAGACCTTTCAATCAGCACAGCAGCCTAAGCTGCTACTTATCAGGCTTGGCGCATTATCAATTGGGACATGCTACCCAGGCTTTGCGGTGGTTTGATCGCTTAGCGGATAGGTTTCCAGGCTCTCGCTACTTGAAAGACGCAGGATACCACCGCGGCCTGATCCATCTCTACAGCCCACAATTTGATATCCAGCAAAATGGAATTGAAGAACTGCTGGCCTTATTGGATACCTACCCCAATGATTCTCTCTTAGCCTCAGATGTCCAGGGTCATTTGCAGGTTTATTTCCAGGAGAAAGGGGACTTTCGCTTGCTCCGAGATTTGGCTCCCCAGTTTCCCCCTGCCTTTCGGCCACTTTGGGTAGAATTGGCCTGTCATCACTTGACCCAAGCAGGCAATTACCAGCAAGCTAGGCAGCTTTATCAAAACTATCGGCGCCATCAAGACCCAAGCTGGTATTCAAGCTACGTAGAAGAGTTGCTCAGCCAAACTTTGCCCCCTCATGAAATGGCTACCGAGACCAGATTAGCCCTATGCCTTCCGTTTAAACTAGATGAAATCACCCTTGATAGCCTTGGCCAATTGGATCCAGCTCAACGCCTTGCCTTAGAGTTTTATGAAGGATTTGAATTGGCCATGCAGGCCTTTCAGCCTTTGCTAAGCAAACAGTTTCATCTCAAGGTCATCGATTCACGGAAAGATGAGTTGACACTCCATCATGAGCTTGGGGAACTAGATGCTTTTCAACCCGAAATGATCCTTGGAGACATCTATAATGCCCAATCCACGGTAATCGCGGATTGGGCTGAGAACCGGGCCGTTCCACAGCTCATTCCCCTCAGCCCCAGTGAAGAGTTGGTCGCAGGTAAAAGCCATGTCTTTCTAGCTCACCCCTCGGCAGAGCGTCATGGAGAAGCCATGGCAGAATATGCCTACTTGGTTCAAGGTGTAGATCGGGTCGCCATCTGGACGGATCATGATGCCAGCACCCAAAAGTTGGCCCAATCTTTCTATGAGGCTTTTCTCGAATTAGGTGGACAGTGTCAACTTATCCAGCTAGACTCTTCCTTCAACCCCCGCTTGCGCAAGGAGATCAAAACACAGCTCAGTACCTTTAGAACAGATAGCATTGAAGGAGTCTATCTGCCCATGTTGAGGAATGAGGAGACAGCCGGTTTGATTCTGAGTGAAATCCAGTTACAGAAGCTTCCCCTGAAAGTTTTTGCTTCTCCTGCTTGGTACCGTCGCTATGAACGAATTGATCGAGAGATGAAGGAGGTGTATGCGGTCATGTTTAGCACCAGTTATCTACAGGAGTCTTCCCATCCAGAATACCGCAACTTTTTTCTGGAGTACCTACGCCAATACAACCTTCCTCCCAGTCAGTTCGCAGTGCAGGGCTATGACCTAGGCCTGTACGTGTTGAACCTTCTGGATGCCTATCAGCCAGCTAGGGATGGTTCTTTGAGTGAATTTATCCGTCAGCAGCCTCAGTTTCATGGACTACACCAAGACATCGACTTCCTTGGAAGGCAGGTTAATCAGTTTGTGAATATTGGTAGTTTTCAAGATGATGGAACCATCATCAAGCTGAACCGAAGGCCCGATTTAAACTTAGAGCTGTTGAATCCAGTTCAAAATGAACGGTAGCTAAGTCCTCAAGAAGACAAGTCTCTTGAGTTTCTCAGGCTTTATTTAGTCTAGATCCAAATTTTGGTTCTGGTCTGAGCCTTTTTTGCTATTTTTGAAGGAGGAAATGTCGCAGCATAAATGTCGCAGCAGATGTTTGGAAACAAAAGCAAAGGGATAACGGAGAAGAAGGTACTCGCCGCACTCAGTCACGTAGATGACCCCGACCTAAAAAAAGACCTGGTCACCTTAAACATGATCAAGGATGTGGTGATCGACGGGAAGAAAGTTTCTTTCACTGTCGAACTGACCACTCCTGCCTGTCCCATGAAGGACGCCATACACAACGCTTGCTTGAATGCCATCAAACTGATGGTAGACCCAGAAGCAGAAGTTAGCATCAACATGAGTTCGCGCGTTTTGGCCGACTTCAACAACCAAGTCTTGCCTAATGTGCGCAACATCATCGCCATCTCATCTGGTAAAGGCGGAGTCGGTAAGTCTACCGTGGCCGCTAACTTAGCGGTTTCCCTAGCTCGAACGGGCGCCAAGGTGGGCCTGATTGACGCCGATATTTATGGTCCCAGTGTGCCCATCATGTTTGGCTTCGAAAACGAGCGCCCCGTGCTTGAGAAAGTAGGAGAAAAAGACATGCTGGTTCCATTTGAGCGCCATGGAGTAAAATTGATGTCTATCGGAGTGCTGGTCCGTCCAGACCAAGCAGTAGTTTGGCGAGGTCCCATGGCCAGTAAAGCTCTGCGTCAATTGATCTTTGATACCAACTGGGGAGACATTGACTATCTACTCGTGGATCTACCTCCTGGCACAGGCGACTTACATCTTACCCTAGTTCAAGCTTTACCAGTCACGGCAGCAGTGGTCATCACCACCCCGCAAAAAGTAGCTACCGCTGACGCCTCTAAAGGGGCTGATATGTTTAAACTACCTCAAGTACAGGTTCCTTTGCTAGGGGTGATAGAAAACATGGCTTATTTCGTCCCAGATGATGCGCCCGAAAAGCGATATCACATATTTGGTGAAGGCGGAGGACAACGCCTTGCAGAGGCTATTGGCGTACCTCTGCTTGGACAAATCCCCTTGCGAGAAGGCATTGCAGCCCGCAGCGATGAAGGAACCCCTGAGTCGGTTCATAGCGACAATGTATTGGGAAAGGCATTCTATGAGCTGGCCCAAACAGTTGCACAACAAATAGCTATTCGCAACGCGATGAGACCCCCCACCAGCAAGGTTGAATTAGGAATGAACTAGGGGTTTAATTGGAAGCTGCTTGGGTTTTCCTTTACAGCCTAAACTTGCCTTTTTTGAACCTGACTGCGGAGAGTTTTTTAGAAATAGCTCACTATTCCTCAAAAAGTCTGCTTGTCAGAACCCAAAAAACCAGCGTTTGGACTCGAAACCCCAAAACCAAACCAGCCTCTTAGAGAATAAACACATGGAAAATCTAACCCTTCAACAACGCATTGAAAATGCCCTCGATAGCGTGAGGGATTATCTCAAATCTGATGGCGGTGATGTCCGCATCCATCAGATAAAGCCCGATGGCACAGTAGAGTTGGAGTTGCTGGGCAACTGCGAATCATGTGCCATGAGTAGCATGACCATGAAAGCCGGAATTGAGCAAGTCATTTTTAGGGTAGCACCCGAGGTAAAGCAAGTGGTTGCGATCAACATGCCTACAGTGTGATTAGACCTTACTACCTGTTCCTCTTCGCCTCGCTAAGTTTTCTTGCTTGTCAACCTAGAGAGAGCGAACTACCCTTGTTTACCGAGGCCTGGCCACTAACTCCTAGTCCTTATCTAGGCCCTGATTACATCCCTAGCGAACCCAGCTTGTGGTACAGCGAGCATGGGAAAGCCATTCTAAGAGATACCCGAGTGGGGCAAGGTCTTACTTTGCTACCGTTCCAGTTGTGTGACACCACACAGGAGGTGAGGGCTGCCGTATTGGTTCAGTTTCTCAATCCAGACTCTCTCCGAAAGAAGCAAAGCTTTCTAGGCTTTGGCATTCGAACTCACCCATGGGCCAAACCCAGTTTGGTGGCGGGTCTAACGGCTGAAGGCAAGCTATTTATCCAGGATATTGAGAGCGCAGAGGCCTTGGCCCCGCTCGACCCTAATGTTGCCTGGGAACTTAGGTTAAACATAGAACGAATCAATCAAGGCTACCAAGTCTATTTGGCGGCCCACGCCCCAGGTACTCGTCGGCGGGAGGAGTACATAAAAAAGCGCATCACCAAGAATGAGTTTCCCTTAGGCTATCTATCTCTGCATGCCAATGGACTAGCACAATATGAAAAAGGTAGGGCAGATGAGGCTCTCCCCATGGCGTGGTTTGATGCTTGGGACCTTAGTGGTCAGGGGTTGAAACCTACCCATGAAAAATGGGGACCCATCATTGCTACCCGAACCGGGGAGAAAAAGGACCGCCGAATCTTACAAGCTTACCTCGCACCCCTAGATGCTGAATCGCCTACATATTTGGCCCTCGAAATTGACCAAGGTAAAGGCTTTGAATTATACCAGGAACTCCGCCTGGATGCGGGTACCCAACGGGTTGAATTTGATCTGCCTCAGAACATCTCCGGAAAGCCCAGCTTTCGTTTGCGATATCCCTTCCGGACGGAGGCAGGTACCCTCTGGGGATCTTACGAAGGTAAGCTTCCAGAAGCCATGCCGGGAGATTCTCCGGTCAAAATTGGCACCTTACCTCTTACTCCAGCCCAACGCCTATGGACTAGCTTTGATAGCCTAGTTCAAACTGATCGGCCAGACATGGTACTCATCTATCAACCCCCGCTGCAGGGTCGCGTTGAGTTAGATCAGTGGTACCAGCAACTCAGTATAGGGGAACATTTTCTTCCTACCCAGCCTATTCTCTTCGTCCCTAACCAAGCAAATTGGGAAGATCTGGATAGACGAAACGGAAAACTGATCAATATCCAAGCAAACTGGGCATCTCTGAATGTGGGTAGCCTCAGCCTTGCCCTAAGTAAAAGTTCTACCCCAAATAGCAAGGAGATAGAACCTTGGCTGGAAAATTGGAGCCAGTCCGCTTGCTGGAAGGCATACTTCCCCGCAGAGTTACCCAACGCTGCTTCCCCACAGTCCAACACTTGGTCCAAGGCATTGGCCCTAAACTTGAGGCAACATGGGGACATTAGCCTGGTATCCTTTGATCCTAATCGCCGTAGGGCTACCTGGAAACTCGGCTCCAACAGATCCCTTATCGAACAGGTAGATCTTGGGGATTCGAATCGAAAAGCCTACCTGCCCTACTTACGGGTACCCAGTAGTCAGCTCCCTGTGCTGAGTATTCGAGAGTCGGGCAGTCGCAAACTGGTCGGATCTTTCCGATTGCCAAGCAAGCTCTCAGCCCCTTCCCTACCTGACCTTGGCTCCTACCACCTTACCATTAGGTATCCAGAGGCAGGAATCACTTACTTCTTAAATGGAATAGAGGGAGTAGAAGACCCCGACCAAGTTGAACGGATCATACTCAAGTCCCCATAGCTCAAAGGCGCAATGGGTTTTGGGATCTTGGCTTCTTGTCCTAATTTTAACCTGGAAAATGATATCCAGGACCAACCCAAACTGCCTAAAGTAAGTAGAAGTTCAATAGGTAAGAATCTAAAGACAAGGGGTACAACCAGACTTGATTCACTTACATGGTTTTGGATGTGTATGTCTTGCTTTACCAGAACCAGCACCTAGAAAACCGGTTATAGGGATATGCCCCCCTTTGATAAACTTAGGCGCCTTTCACCTTTTCATCGCATCTACTCGCATGGTTTCTTTTCGCAGCAAACTCTATCCAAATTCCCGAAATGGGCTCTTAGTTTCCCAGGAGTACGCCATGCAATATTATGCGGCGTTTAATGTCATTCTGATGCTAGCCGTGATGGTCAAAGTAATTTCGGGGGGAATTCCCTCCGGCTTGGTTTGGTGGGTCATTATTGGTGAAGCGATTGCGATCGGCTTAGGTAATCTTTTAGCTCAAGCCAAGTTACATCGCAGTTACGCAGAGATTTTCTTTATCGAAGAGCATTTTTCCCTGATTTCAGTTCATGAGATCCTAAATGGGCGAAAAAACGAAGCGTTTCCCATGCTTTATGCCAACCCTGCCTTGTCGTCGGATGGAAAAATCATCACCATTCATTATCATGATCAGGTAGTCAATCTATATCGCAAAGACTGGGAAGATGAAGATTTTGACCTCATCTACGATTGGTTCTATTCACGGGTGATTTGAGGAGCGGGAAGCGAGAGGTTTTGCTTTTTGCTTGAGTATTCAGCTTATCCTGTACCTTTTTTCCAGAAAACTTTATTCTGCTTTGGCTTCCTTCATCTCCTTCTCAAGGTGATCTAGGTATAGGATTCCATTGAGGTGGTCGATCTCATGTTGAAAAATCACAGCGGTAAAGTCCTCTATCATCTCCGTCACATGGGTACCATCCCGCTGGTCGTATTCCAATAAAATCGCGTAAGCTCGATCTTGGGTGGTATCTCTCCGACCTGGAATAGATAGGCATCCTTCTAGGCAAGGCTGCTTCAGCTCTGAGTATTGTTTGATCACAGGATTGAGATAGACCTCGAAGGGAAAGTTTTCCTTATCAAATCGCTGGACCCAGATAATCCTCTGTAGAACCCCTACTTGTGGAGCAGCAATCCCAACTCCTAGAGAAGCGGAATCGGTGACTGTGGCATAAAGCCGATCTATGAATTGTTGCTGAACTTCGTCTTTTAGGTTGGGTTCTATTGTCTGACTGGACTTTCGAAGTAAAATAGAGTCCTCATAAGAATTGATTTTAAACACCCGCATGGGTGCATTAGAATCACTTTCCAAGATCATAGCCTCTTCTTTAGAAGAAAAAGAAGCGTTTTGAGTACCTCTAAGGGAGACACAAGAGCTCAGGATTAGGATCGTGGAAAAGAAAGCCAAATATTTCATGAGGGTAAAGATAGTGATAGGGGTATGGACTTATGAAAATATTGTCTAATCTTTACCCAGGTTTCAATCAATCGCTCCTCACATGCTCAACTACATTACCTGGACCGCTGATCCCGAGCTATTTAATTTCTGGATCATTCACGTAAGATGGTATGGGTTGCTATTTGCTTCCGGATTTGCCATCGGATACTACCTAACCCAGCGACTTTTTCAAGCAGAAAAACTTCCTGAAGAGTGGCTAGATTACTTGCTTATCGTCATGGTTTTAGGAGCAATCGTTGGGGCTCGTTTGGGGCACGTCTTTTTTTATCAGTGGGATTATTATCAAGATAATTTAGCTGAGATCCCCATGATTTGGAAAGGAGGACTGGCCAGTCATGGAGGAGCCATTGGGATTTTTATAGGTTTATGGCTCTTTTCGCGATACGTTAGCAAGAAACCCATCCTGTGGAGCAGTGACCGCTTGGCTATGTCCGTAGCCCTAACCGGTTGCATGATTCGCTTGGGAAATTTGATGAATCATGAAATCGTTGGAGCCCCCTCTGAGGTCCCCTGGGCCTTTCTTTTTACCCGCTATGAGGTTGATCCAGTGCCCCGCCATCCTAGTCAACTCTATGAAGCTATTGCATATTTGCTTATATTCATCGTACTATTTTGGTGCTACTGGCGTACAGACTTAAAGCAACGCCTTGGCTACCTGACCGGTCTTTTCTTCGTTTTAGTATTTGGAGCACGCTTTCTCATTGAATTTGTCAAGGAGGTTCAGGTCAGCAAAGAGCTAGAAATGACCCTCAATCTTGGCCAGTGGCTAAGCATACCACTCATTCTCATTGGGCTCTACTTGATGTTTCGCCCCAAGGTCTTAGCCCCGACTCACCCCCGAAAGTGAAAATGTGTGTGTTCCTTTTTTATTGACTGCCCGCCTTCTGGCGGGCTGTTCTATTTTTATGCTGGCCTTCCATCCCGATGGTCATTGGGATCAAAAAAGGGATTTCGACTTCGGATCTCGTACAGGCGCGTTTGCCAAGTGCCTGAAGGGACATCCTCCTCCATCTGCCCAAAGTCCAGGCCCACCGCCCCACTCCTCAATCCATCCCAGGGTAATTCTGGTCGCTTGAATCCCTTGAGCTTGTACTCATCTACCGTAATCGGGGAGCTACTGAATAAGGCCATCAGATGAAACGTGCTCTCCGCCCAGTTGAATTGAAAAATATAGGGATCAAACTTCAATTCAATTTCTGCATTCTGCTGGGCCCATACATCCTGATTAGCCGCCAAATGCACGACTTTGGGCTTGAGTAAGCTTGGACGAATCCTAAGTCCTGGGTCGATATAGATCAGGCTAACGTATAATTCTTCTTTTGCGCGATTAGCTACCCGTATCCTGACCTTTCCCATCGGCTGTTGCGTAGTCCCCTCATCATAAGCCACATAGATGACTCCTGACTCCTCTTCTGGGCGCTTCCCAGAGGCTTGATGAACTTCTACCTCTACGGATTCTTGCGTGAGGGCATCTGGTCTTGGATTGTGTAAATCCTTAACGAATTGCCATCGTTGGGCGGCCTTGAGCTGCTGTAATAGAGCCGCCAATACTTCCTCATTGGGCCCTTGGGTCCCAGCTTTGATTTGAATGGTCAAGGGCTTTCTGCTACCAGGTTGAGTCAAAATCAGGAAATTTTGCCCTTTGATCCACAAACTTTCCACCCCAAAATGACACCCCTCT
Source organism: uncultured Bacteroidia bacterium (assembly GCA_964521065.1). Lineage (GTDB taxonomy): Bacteria > Bacteroidota > Bacteroidia > J057 > J057 > CAYVAP01. The sequence goes on from CAZFPQ010000001.1 coordinate 80,610, forward strand.
ACTCGGTCGCGAAAATGGAGTCCCATTTTCCGTAGCTTATCCTCATGCTTGGAGAGCAGTTTTTTCAACTGAATCACGGAGTTGGCTTCGCCGTGCAGATGCACATATAAGGCAGTACTCAACAAGCCTTTGAGGTAGCCAAAATAGCTTTGGCCAGGGTCCACCTTATCAATGCCAGACTCTTGGGGGCTTATTTCCACCACACTATGACTGGTCTCTACCTCCTTGATATAGCCATAGACAGATTCCCCATTGCCTAGGGGAATCAGTACCAAAGAATCGGGATTTTCTGTATTAGAAGGTTGGACGCCATGGATTTGTCCTTTGTCTAGTTGCCAGCGGCTTTGGGTATCGCTGTGTGAAAGATTAATGAGATTGGCAGCCAAGGGACGCTCGCGTAAAGCTCCAGAAAGAAAATCTCGGAACAGGTCATCTTCAAAACCTTGAGCGGCCACTGCCCTAGGCACTTGCGAGACATCAGGCATCTCACGCTTAATCAAAGTCCTTACCCGGCTTTGTAAATCAAAATAGCTAATCTGACCCTGAGTTTGACGGAGAGTCTTGAGGAGATGATGGGTAAATACGCCCCCGATCTTTGGCTTCTCATAGGCGTACTCCCATGATTCACAAGCTGCTAAACTCACAACCCTTCCTTCGGGCAAGGTCTCAGAGATTGGCTTTTGCCGAAAGCTGGCTTCGTCAAAGCGAGAAGCAAACACAAAATCCTGGTAGGGCCTGGCGGGCAAAGTAATACCCGTCCTGCGTATCGCCGTTTCGGAGTCCGGTTCCTCCTCTTTTTGAGCCGAACGATGATTGTCCCCAGAGTGACAACTGTCTGAAATGAAAATCACTTCAGCCTGGGTCTCTGCCAATAATCCTAGCAAGTACCGAAGCTCTTTGTCGGCCAACAAAGGGGCGTGACCGGCTTCGGGACCTGTGTCGTGACAAACCCAGCCCTCCAACTTTCCATCGTATTCAACTTTGGAAAATAACTCCCCTGCTTCCTCTTGGGCCCCATGACCAGAAAAATAAATTAGGCAGACATCACCTGGTTGAGCCTCCTTGATCATGTGGTCCTCAAAGGCGGAAATAACTCCTGAGCGAGTCGCATCTTGATCCGTTAGCTGAAGAATATCTGGCTTGAAGTCGCTGCTAGAGGCTACCTCCAATAAGTAATCATGTACTTTTTGCACATCGGACTTGCAACCGCCGAGGTCGCGAATATGGGCATACTGATCGATACCGATCAAAAGGGTTTTAAGGGTGCGAGGCATAAACAGGGGTTAATGAAAAGGGTAGCACCTTAATCTAGCGGCCAGCGAGCGAAAATTCAATTCCTTTCCAAAAAAGCAGAACAAAGTTCCTAGTTTTGCACTTGAAAATCCGAGATCGGCTTTCATGCTAGATACATTTAAACACAAAGGTCTGCGTCAACGTTTGGTTGACCAATTGGAGGCCAAAGGCATCACCAATGAGAAGGTATTGCAGGCCATTGCGGAGGTCCCCAGACACTTCTTCGTGGAGGGAGTATTTGACGAAGAAGCGTACCAGGACAAGGCCCTCCCGATCAAGTATCAGCAGACCATTAGTCAGCCTTATACCGTGGCATTGATGACCCAATGGCTGCAGCTCAAGCCACGCTGTAAAGTATTAGAAATAGGAACTGGGTCTGGATACCAAGCTGCGATATTGGCGGCCATGGGGATGAAGGTTTTTTCAGTAGAGTATGATCGACGGCTTCACATAGAGGCCAAAACACGATTGTCTGAGCTGGGACTCGAGGTCAAGCTCCTTCACGGTGATGGAGCAGAAGGCTGGAAGCGTTATCAGCCCTACGAACGCATCCTGATTACGGCCGCTAGTCCAAAGTTACCTCGACCCCTGCTTCAACAATTAGAAATAGGCGGACACCTCGTCGCCCCAGTCGGTCCGTCTCGGCAACAACGCATGCAGATCTGCACCCGATTGGCAAAAGACGAGTTCCAAGTAAAAACCCTGCAAGAGTTTCAATTTGTTCCCCTCCGTGGTCGACACGGATATGAATAGGGTTTGGGAGGCGAAAGGTGATATTTAAGTAGGAAGCGAGAAGTTAGATGCGAGATAGTTTGATGCTGATAATCAAAAATTCGAACCAATCTCATTACTCGGTTTCTTCTGTCCACCTACTTAAGTACTTGGACAAAAGAAATCGGGGTATGGCGGTACGGGCTATGGATATAAGAATAAATGAATACAGCAACATACCCATACTCCCGTACCCCGATTACCGTTTTTCTTATGTCCGCTTACTTAAAGTAAAACATCTACCCCTGACACAGATTCTGAGCTGGTGTAAAAGAGAAAGTCCACCTTTCCCCCATAATTTGAAATATCCTTCCATCTTCCCCGTCACATTGGGTATCTTTGTAGGCATATCCTGCCCCTAGCAGGTTACCGCAAATTCTTTTTATCTTTGCGGCCTAACATTGCGGCAGGTTTCGAGGTTTAGACTTGTCCCCTCCAATAAATAATAATGGATAGAAATTCGATCATAGGGATCATCCTGATCACGTTGCTGACGGTGGTATACTTTCAGTTCTTGGCCCCTAAACCACCACCCCCGAAAGATTCCCAAGTCACGGCTAGTACAGAACAAGCGGAAAGCAGTCCTGAAGATGCCCCTGATGCTGCCGCCACTTCGGAAGAAATTGATCCCGCAACCAGCGATTCCCTGCAGCAAATGGCCTTGCAAGATAAATTCAGCGACTTCGCCGTAGTTGCCGCGGGAGAAGACCAAACTATTACGGTCAAAACAGAAGAACTAACGGTAAACCTAAGCACCCTAGGAGGCCACATCGAATCTGCTTACCTGAATCATTACGACACCTATGATTCCCTGCCACTGCCCATCTTTTCGGATGATGAGCGCAACGCTTTTTACTTTGAGTTTCCATATAACAACCGAGCCATCCGCACCAGCGACTTGTTCTTTACCCCTTCAAGTGAGGGCCTAGAAGTGCTGGGGGAAGACAGTGCTCAGCTGGTGATGTTGGCGGACTTAGGCAATGGGAAGCAGGTTTCTCAAACTTATACCTTCTACGGAGATCGTTTTGATGTAGGATACGATATCGAAATGGAGGGGCTCAAAGATGGGCTCGGCAATGTGTCATTCTACAGCTTGCAATGGACTTCTTATCTGCCTAAGACTGAGCTGTCGATCAAGAATATGAGGCAAAAGTCTACCATCGTGTATCGCTTAGGGAATGATATCGACAAGCTAAGCGCGACGGATGACCTAGAAAAGGAAAAGCTGACTAGCCTCGTTAATTGGGTTTCTTTTAAGAGCCAGTTCTTCTCTCACATCCTGATGGCTGATGAGCCCTTGCGCTCGGGAAATGTGACCATGAATACCCCGAAAAACGACGAGGAGATCAACCGCATCATGGATTCTAAGTTGATGATTGACATCGACAACGGCAACCAAATCCAGAATGGCTTCAGCTTCTACATGGGCCCCAATGAGTTTACGACCCTGAGGTCATACGATCTTGAACTGGAAGAGCAGATGGACTTAGGTTGGTGGATCATCGGATGGATCAACAAGGGCACGACCTACATTTTCAAGTTCATGGAGCGGTACATCGGCAACTACGGCATCATCATCATCCTCTTGGGATTCTTGATCCGGACCTTGCTGCTACCCCTATCCTTCAAAAGTTATGTCTCGATGGCTAAAATCAGGGTTCTGAACCAGACGCCTGAAATGAAAGCCTTGGACGAGAAATACAAGGATGATCCCCAGAAGCTACAGATGGCAAAGATGGGAATATATCGAGAAATGGGAGCTTCGATGTTTGGCGGTTGTGTCCCCATGATCTTCTCTTACCCGTTTCTCATCGCTTTGTTCTTCTTCTTCCCTCAAGCCGTAGAGTTGCGCCATGAGTCCTTCCTATGGGCAAATGACCTTTCTACCTATGACTCGGTCTTACAGCTACCGTTTGACATTCCGCTCTATGGAGACCACGTGAGTCTGTTCACCATTTTGATGGCGATCTCGACCTTCATATACGTCTATTACCAGCAGCAATCACAACCAACTACGGGTGCCAATGCGCAGTTCCGCTATATTGCCTACATCACCCCGATCTTCCTGTTGGTTTTCCTTAACAACTACGCCTCTGGCCTTAGTCTGTATTATTTCACCTCAAACTTGCTCCAGATCTCCCAAACCCTGTTAATCAAACGCTTTTTCGTCAACGACGAAAAGCTGTTGGCAGAGATGAGAGCTAAGCAAAAGCAAGCTAAGAAACAGAAGGGAAAGAAAGGTGGCAGTGGCAAAGGAGGCGGAAATAGCAAGCAGCCCCAATCTCGCATGGAGCGATGGATCGAAAAGCAGCAGAAGAAGCAGGATGAAATGATGAAACAGCGTCGTCAACAAACTGCTTCAAATAGACAAGGGCGCCGTAAGGGCAAATAACCTTTGATAAGATATTCAATGTGAAGAGAGGTTGGGCTTTGGCCCAGCCTCTTTCTTTTTAGGACTCTCACACTTTTACCCTTCGTTTACAATTATGGAGCATCTCCTCCATAGCTTTGACAAAAAACTTATGGGACGCTTTGTATGCTTTCTTCTTATCGGAATGGTCACCTCCACACTTTCTGCACAGTTCAAACTGGACTTACCCTACCTGCCTTCAGACTTAAGTACTTGCTACACCCATTTTGATGATTTAGACCGACAGATCAGTACCCACCCAGATTCTACCGATATATATACCCTCGCAGGAGAACCCTACAGTGGCTGTGCAGTGGTAGACTATCCTAGCCAAGGCCAAACCTTCTACTTCGACTTAGTGGCAGGTAAAATCACTAGGCGTTTAAGCTATTACCGTAATGGCCAGAAGCAAGCAGAATTTCACTTCCAAGCTGGACGTAGTCATGGGCGGCATGAGATGTTCTACCCCAATGGCCAGCCCTATGTCCTGGAGCATTATAAGAATGGCAAGAAGCATGGTGAATTCAAGCGGTGGGATCGTCTCGGCACGCTGCTCTGGCATGCGTCTTTTGAAGAAGGCCGAACCCTGAAGGTCATGAAATTGGTTTCTGAAGGCTGTTAAGCAGTTAGATGGCATTAATCCGATAAAGGGAGTGGAAAAACCTATGGTTGGAAGGGTGCTAAGCCTAGAACCTTATTCCATTAACGTTTTTCTATTGGTTACCTGTTTAGGCCTGAGGCCGCGAGATTTCCACTTTACAAATTACCGTTCATCCTTCCCAAAGGTACACTTCGTGGTGATTATTGTACCAGTTTCCCACTTGCCAACAGATTGGGCTTTCCCATTTGGGGGTTTGTTTGCAAATTGCGGGAGTTTATCCTAGCAATAGTAACGCAAACGCGGTTCCATGAAACGCATCGTTGTTCTTACGGGTGCCGGCATCAGTGCTGACAGTGGCATCAAAACTTTTCGCGACCACGGCGGCCTTTGGGAAGGTCATGACGTAATGGAGGTCGCCTCACCAGAGGGATTTGCCAAGAATCCGGAACTGGTCCTTGACTTTTACAATCAGCGAAGGGCACAACTCAAAACCGTTGAGCCGAATGCAGGCCATCATGCGCTGAAGGAATTAGAAGAGTATTATGAAGTGCAAATCATCACACAAAACGTAGATGATCTACATGAAAGAGCCGGTAGCAGTCAAGTACTCCACCTACATGGGGAGCTGCTCAAGGCTCGAAGTGTGGCAAGTGACGAAGTGATTTTACCTTGGGAAAAAGATATTCATATCGGGGATCTAGCACCTGATGGAAAACAACTGCGACCACATATCGTTTGGTTTGGCGAGTCTGTGCCCTTGATCGTCAATGCGATGGAAATCAGTACTCAAGCAGACATCTTGCTGATCGTAGGGACCTCTTTACTGGTCTATCCCGCCAACTCTTTGATAGAGTATGTATCAGAATATGTTCCTGTATATGTGGTAGACCCCATTCGACCAGATATCTACACTGGGCACCAAGTACATCACCTAGAAGCACGCGGCTCAGAGGGGCTGCCTATTTTAGTTCGGCAGCTCATCCAAGAAGCCCAGGCCAATGGATAAGTTAACTTCTGCCTGTCCCCATTGCAGACGTGATACGTCGATGCATCAGCAGCGCTGCCAGCACTGTGGACTGACGATGATGAGTGACCAGGAATATGCGTTGTTGACTCAACGTTACTTGCCTTTGCTAAATCACCTCAGAGAAACTCCCAAGTCGATCGAATGGAAAAGGATGGGTACGTATCAACAACAGTGGGATCAGCTTAGGCAATGGGGCGAGAGACTTCCCTGGCTAAGTAGCTTACAGGAGGAAACTCAAAAAGCTTGGCTCCCATTGTTTCAGCAATATTATCAGTATCGTCGCACTCTTCAGTTCCACTGGATCATCTTGGCATTTTTTGTATTGGTGGCCTTAGTAGGAACCGTATATACCAGGGATATCGGTTTAGGGCTTTTGCTACTCTTGCCCGTAGGGGGATGGTATTGGTTAGGAATTCGACGATTCAAGTAAGTGATTCCCATGAGGGTAGGGAAAGGTCAAGGAGTTAAATAATAGAAGGGTGAAGAGGGAAAGAAGCAAGGCTTACCTGTTTTCACTCCTACTCGTTTTTCTTTTTTCTCAATTGAATGAGCAGATCAGAGAATGAATTGGGATATACATCCAAGAAGAATCCTCTGGACCATATGTATGCTAGGTTCCTTACTCTGCCCTGCCCAGGTCAGCAATGACCAGGTTTACGAAGAGCTTAAACAAGATTTTTTTGATGCCTATCCAGGCCCATATCGGCATGTGCAAGGCCCTGGAGAGAATCTCCTACCTGATAGCGCATACATCGACAGCTCTTCAAGCATTCAGTTAAGTTTTCTTGGCTTAGAGGTAGCCTATCAAGAGCTTGAAAGTAGTATTGCCAGAACCCTTACCCTACCAGCACAATTAGAGCACGCTAATGGTGGCCTACAATCTCAGGAGCTAAGCTATCGGGATACTTTGAGCTTTCAGGAGTTTAGGAGAGTATACCGCCAGAGTAGTCTAGGGGTAAAAGGAGCAGACCCTCGCAAGCGTCAGAAATGGCTAAATCCCACGCTTTGGATTGGATTACCTATAGTAGGGGTAATTGCCTTGTTTACTTTGAGAAGTAGATAAAAAAAGAGGGACGCTTCCGAGCGGAAGTCGTCCCTACAGCACAACCATGAAAACACAATACTCAAAGGTAAGGCTTTTGCGGATAAACGCAAATAATTCTGGTAAAAAATCTAATAATTCTTTCCTGGCCTCGTGAGTACTTTGATTTCTCCATTATTATATCCCACCACGATTCGGGTTGCAAAACCAGGAAAAAGCCCTGTCTCGACCACTCCTACGAGCTTCTTAAGCTCTTGATGCAAGCCAGCTGGGTCAGGAATGGATCCGACAAAACAGTCAAGAATATAATTGCCATTATCCGTAAGAAAAGGAGCTTGTCCTTCGGCACTTCGCAGTTGAGGATGCAGTCCAAGCTGCTCCAAGCGCTTTTGGGTAACCTCAAAACCAAAGGGAACGACTTCGATTGGGAGAGGAAAAGCCCCCAAGGTTTCTACGGACTTGTTCTCACCAGCCACCACAATCATTTCTTTGCTCAGTGAGGCAATCATTTTTTCCCGATAAAGGGCTCCTCCACCGCCTTTAATCAAATGAAAGTCAGGATCAAACTCATCGGCCCCATCTACTACCACATCAATTCGCTCTACCTCCCTCAACGCAAGTAAGGGAATTCCCAATCGAGTAGCTTGCTCTTCCGTTCGCAAGGAAGTAGGTACCCCTTGAATATCTAACCCAGCTTGCACCATCATTCCTAGCTTCTCTACAAAATAGAAAGCTGTGGACCCAGTACCTAGGCCTACAACCATACCTGTTTCAATAAATTCAGTCGCCTTTTCTCCGGCGAGTTGCTTAATATTCATGGACCGGCGTTCTTATCAAATAGACTTTGATGTGAAATCAGGGAATGCTTGAGTAGATTTCCTAGGAAAAATCTAATTGGGACAAAAATTCGAATCTCTCATCAAGTAAAACCCACACGACCGTCTCGCCCCCCCTCTAGCAGGCTGTCATTTCCAGGTTCCATGTCAGAAACATCCTCCCATTTTAGCTCTTTCAACATTTCCTCATGACGTTCCTCAGGAGCTAGGTCTGCCAGCCGGAGGTGTTGGTTCTGAATTACTTTTTCAACAACTTTTCTCACCGCTCGTGCATTTCCAAAAAACTTGTTTTTGTTGCGGTCTAAATGGGCGAAAAAGGTTTTGAGCTGTAACAGAGCCTTTTCCTCTGCCACGATCTCTTCCTTAGCTAGCATGTCAATGGCAATGGCCAATAACTCTTCTGCTTGGTAATCTGGGAAGGACATTTGGCGGTCAAAGCGAGACTTTAGACCAGGATTACTTTCTAGGAAGCGGCGCATAGGATCAGGATAGCCTGCTGCGATCACCACCAACTCTCCCCTGAGATCCTCCATTCGCTTGAGCAAGGTATCTATGGCCTCCTTACCAAAATCCTGGGGACCGCCCTGAGCTAGGCTGTAGGCTTCGTCGATAAACAAGACGCCTCCTTTGGCTTGGTTCACCAGTTCAGACGTTTTGCTCGCCGTCTGTCCAATGTAATCTGCCACCAAAGACTTACGATCACATTCAATCAGGTTGCCTTTCTCAAGGATGCCTAAGGCGTGATAAATTCGCCCTATCAGCCTGGCCACGGTAGTCTTGCCCGTGCCAGGGTTCCCGGTGAATACCGTGTGCAGCGAGAATCGATGTAGGACATCTTTGCCTACTTCTTTATAAAAACGAACCAACTTGATGAGGTCATGTACCTCCGACTTGATTTTATCTAGTCCCACCATGCTGTCTAACTCAGCCACAGCCTCATGTAGCAGGTCTTCCTCGATAGGAAGCTCAATTTTTCGGCGGCGATTCCCCTCGAATATTTCCTGGACATCCTCAACCCAGATGGTAGAAAGTTGGTCCGCCGTCAAGGAATCAACCTCTTCATTCCTCATGACTCTTAGGCCAAGATTCATCTTAGCTTCATTGATAAGAGAGATGGCATAGCGAGCATTACCAAAGGTTCGGTCACGACTCCGATAAGCCT
>CAZFPQ010000002.1:0-9605 GCA_964521065.1 uncultured Bacteroidia bacterium
AGAGGGACCACCAAATGGCAGTCCCTCTTTCTTCAAATCTCTTTAATTCTATGACCGATCTAGCGGTTGCCTCCCTCGGCAGGGCCTGCCCCTCCTACATGGAAAGGGTCCGCCTCAACCTCCGCGCTTAGGCGTAGAACCAATACACCCTGATCGGGATCGTTGCTGCGGACAGTGATGGATTTAGCTTGTTTTCCTTGGCGGCCACGGGTATCAAAAGTAGCCACGATTTCTGAGCTTTGACCTGCAGGTATCACCTCATCCTTAGGAGCTGTGGCCGTACAGCCACAGCTAGCCTTTACGGACTCAATGACCAAATCTTCTAAACCTGTGTTTTTGAATTGGTAGGCATAGACCACCTTTTCCCCACTGATCACCTTACCAGCATCATAGGAGGTAAGTTCAAACTCTATGTTAGGCATAGCCGCTTTTTCAGCTTCGGTATACACTTTATTTAATACCCCCGTAATGGTTAGGGTTTTCTCAGGCATGGCCTGATCGCTGGTATTTAGGACAAGTCGAGTATTAAAGGCACCCATTTCCTCGAATCTTTGCCCAATCGCTTTTACCGAAATAGTACTGGTAGCACCTGGAATAATTTCAGGAGTCGAGATGGCAAAATCGAATTCAGGATACTTCTGAGCGTCAATGCCAATCTTAATGGGTAGGGCGCCATTATTTCTAAGTTTAAATACCACCGATTTTTCCTTATCAGAATCGAGGGTACCAAAGTTTCGAACCAGCTCATCAAAAGCCAGATTTCCCATAGGGCGTTTGTATACCAAATCGGTTTGAGGAGCGGTATTCTTCACGTCTCCTTTGATATACAAAACGATGGGCCTAGCACCTGCTTCATAGGTGACTGTGATAGACTTGGTAAACGGCCCTACTCTAGCGCTGTTATATTTCACTTTGATCTCACCGGTGGCCCCTGGTTTTACTTCCTCCTTGGTGTAAGAAGGGGTGGTGCAGCCACAAGAAGCCTTAACTCGCTCCAGGGTGACAGGAGCATCAGAAACATTGGTAAACACGAAGGTGTGCTCTGCAGGATCCCCTTTATCCAGCTGACCAAATTCATGCGTGGTCTTGCTAAATTTAATTCGGGCCTCATCTTGTGCGGAGGCTTGTGGAGCCCACACAAATAAGCCTAGCGCCAGAAACAAGGCATACACAATGTGAGATTTCATATTGTTCATTTAAAGATTTTCTTGGATAAATATACAAGCTTCCACGGGAAGTTGGAGTTCAAAAATACGTGAGAGCTGAGCTAGGATCAAGTAATAACTAAATTTTTAGTTGGGATATAACTAAAGAACCCCATCAAATCGTCCCAGTCATGGCGAGTTGACATCAGAATAACGGTACTACTCAACCTCATATCACGCTCAAGCCGGGTTATCTTCTTTGATAAAGAGAAAGTTGGCGATCCATTGATAGGCCACAAACCCAAAAATGTAGACGGTACTGACTAGGTTAAACAACTCTCCTGAGCTAAAGATCTGATAGAGGCCAAACAGGCCTACTAGCCCCATAGCTATGGTATAAATCATTAATCCTCGTCCCTTTTGAGGGGCAAACATGGTCCCTAAGAGTGGCATCATGGTGAGCCCATATACTCCCAACGCCAAAAATCGCTCATCTAGGATTCCATACAACAAAAACCCCATCAGGCCAAGTAAAAGGCTGAAACCGACCAGGTTCGAGCTGCGGATTTCATCTTTATCCAACAGGAATTTCCCATATGGGTTCAACCGGAGAAAGAGGTTACTCAGGGGGGTTATAATCCAAGAGGAAAATGCGACCAAGGCAAGCAAAATCAGGATGGGATACAAAAAAGGACGCAGAGCTTCACTCCTTTCTGCCAAGCCTCTCAAGAACCTGAAAACCAGGTAAAAACCGATGATAAAGCCCCATTGATATCGAGAAGACAAGTTGCTCATCCAAAAAGCATAGCGCAGAAAAAGACGGTAGGGCAAGTTGCTAGCCCTTAAAGCAGTGGCCATACCAGAACGAGCAAATTCTAAATTGGGATCCAGGCGAAGAGCCTCGCGAAAGTGCTCAAGCGCCTTCTTGTGGTTGCCCGACTCCAACAAGGTCCAACCATAAGTGGCATGGGTCATCGGATTATTGGGGTCTTCTTCCAGTGCCCCCTCAATGGTCCGAGAAGAATCTTCGACCCGATTGAGCTTGATCAAGGCCGTGCTACGCATGTTTAAAGCCATGATGTGCTCCGAATCTAAGGCCAGGGCCTGGTTAGCCCGGTCCAAGGCTGCCTCAAAATTTTTCCTTAGCAGCTCTACCTGGGAATAGAGCGCAAAATGATCGGGGTCTTCGGGGTCAATAGAGATTGCCTGATCGAGTGATCCTGCCGCTTTGGAAACTTTATCTTCCCCTAGAAAGGCCTGGGCCTGAAGGAAAAGTGTGTAGGAGTTCGCAGGATTGATTCCCAAAGAACGACCAATCAATTCATGGGCTTCTGGGTACTGCTTTTGGTTTATTTTGATGCCTCCCAACAGATTTAAGAGCTGAGGCTGATTGGGATCTTGAGCCAAAAGCCCCATCAGCAACTTCTCAGCCTCTTGGTAGCGCCCTTGCTGAATCAAGATGATGGCCCGGGAATATTGGTTCTCTTGCATGTGCTATTTTTTGATGTTCAGATAAGTGAGGATATCATCATAAAGCCCCCCCTCGTTCGCGAACAGCGCAAAATTTTTGGCCTTGGTAAACCACTCTTGGGTACTGGCACGATGTTTCTTGGTGGCCTTCAGCAGATCCTTGGTTTGTATGGGTTCGGGGACCCCCGTCTTGAAAGATGCCTCCAGCTTCGCCTCGATGGCCACATCGATCAAGGCATCTAAATCTGCCCCAGAATAATCACGGGTCTGTTTGGCTACCTTGGTATAGTCAACCTCCCCAGTTGGCTTGTCTTTAAGTTTAAGGCGCAAAATCGATTCTCGGCCAGCTTCATCAGGTGGTGGAACAAAAATGATCCGGTCAAAACGCCCAGGCCGACGAAAGGCCGCATCTAAATGCCAAGGCGTGTTGGTAGCCCCTAAAATCAACACCCCATCGTTGTTGTCGTCGATGCCATCAAGTTCTTGTAAAAACTGATTGATCAGGTGACGCCCTCCGGATTGTTTCATGTCGCTCCTACTGGCTCCCAAGGCATCAATCTCATCGATGAACAATACGCAGGGTGTATGGGCCCTGGCCAACTCAAAAATACCATGGAGATTTTTTTCGCTATTGCCTATCCACATATCGAGGATATCCTCCAACTTTACGCTGATAAACCGAGCCTGAACCTGCCCAGCAGTCGCTCTTGCCAAGTAGGTCTTCCCTACCCCAGGAGGACCGTAGAGTAGAATTCCACCCCCTACCTTTTTTCCATAGGCTTTATACAAGTCCTGGTGTTCCAAAGGCTTGATGATCTTAAGCTCTATTTCACGCTTAACCTCATCCATGCCGCCCACATCTTCAAAGTTTATTTTGGGCCGCTCAATCAAATCAGAATCAATCTCTTCCTCTTCCTCATGAGGTTGCGCTACCGCTCTTTGCCGAAAAGCCTGGTCAAGTTCATCATCCTTAAAATGGGGATTGAGACTGAGCAAGTGTTGATAAGCCTCTCTGGCCTTTCCATGTTCTGACGCTTTGAGTAAGGCCTTGGCATATAAGCGAAGGGCTTTCTGATGGTCAGGCAGATCCTGTAACACTTCCTCCACAATGACCAAGCTTGCCGAAAAATTTCCTTTCTGAAAAAACACCTGAGCTAGACCGATTTTAGCCTCAGGAATAGGCGCTTGCTGTAGGACTTGAGCATACTCCTGCTCTGCTTCTTCCCAGGAACCAGATTGAGCCAAGGCATCTGCTAAGAGGAGCCGTAAGTGGTGATTATTGGGTGAGTGAGCCAAAGCGGCACGAAGGCTCGCGATGCTGTTATCGTCCATAGTTGGTGAATTGCCGAATTAGGACCAACAAGATACGGATTGGACCGAAGGCAGCAAAAGGCTCTGACAAGAGTTGGCTGAGGCAATGAACTTAGTTGACAAAGAAGATAAATTCCCCGTAATTCGCGCCACGTTCATTTTTTCTCACATACCACTTACACACCGGGGTGTCCCAACAGGGGACTGAGATCATACCCGTCGAACCTGATGCAGTTGGCGCTGCCGTAGGAAGCTGTGGGTAAGCTGGCCTAGATAAATTTTGCTTCAAATCCTCTAAAAAATTTAGGTCTCTTGCCATTTCGACATTTCTCCCGCTGTGGTCGTGGTCCATTGTTTAACCCATAATTGTTAGCTATGAGACCGAGTACCATACTCACCTATCTATTTCTTTTTTTTGCTGGTTTGCCCGCCACGATGATGGGACAGACCATCGAAGGATTCGTAACCGACGAAAATGACCAACCCATTGAAGGAGCTGCAGCTCTGGTAAAAGGGGCCGAATCGACGGCCTTCACCGATCAAATCGGATTCTTTTCCATTAATGCTTACACAGGCATCATCACGGTGGTCATTACCGCTCCTGGATATCAGACCTTGGAACGAGAAGTGGAAATCACCAAAGAAGAGGTCTACGTATTTAATTTCACCCTCAAATCTCGGCAGTTCCTCAACCTTCCCGAGGTGAACGTACAAGCCATTCGGGCGGGGGTTGATGCACCGGTGGCCCAAACCACAGTGGACATAGAAGGGATCGAAGCATCATTTAATGGGCAGGATGGAGCCTTTTTACTGCAAGAGCTTTCTCCATCTCTAATTGCCTATAGCGAAGCGGGCACCAACTTCAGCAACTACGGACAGTTTCGCCTCCGTGGCATCGACCAGACTCGGGTTAACATCACGTTGAATGGCATCCCCTTAAACGACATGCTGGATCAGGGAGTCTTCTTCTCTAACTTTCCTGACTTCGCCAACAGCATTCAATCTGTTCAAATTCAACGTGGAGTAGGCACCTCTACCAATGGGACCTCCTCTTTCGCAGGTTCCATCAACTTCGAATCCATTCAAACCCATGACCAAGCGGAGCCCTCTACACAATTGCAACTAAACGTGGGCTCCTTCAATACCTACCGGGCAAGTGCGGAGTTCAAGTCAGGGCTCATCAAAGACAACTGGGCCTTCTATGGTCGCTTTACCAACTCTACTACCGATGGCTATCGCTACCACAGCGGATCTGATAGCTGGTCTATGTTTTTCTCGGGAGGCTATTTAGATGAGAAGAACCTCTTTCGGATCACGGCCTTCAATGGCCGCACCCAAAGCAACCTGGCCTATTTTCCTGTACCCTTGCCTCTTATTGAGCAAGACCCTAGGACCAATCTCAACTTTGCAGAAGACAGGGATAACTTTGGGCAGCAATTGGTACAACTGGAATACTCTAGGCAACTGAGTTCTCAATGGAGTGCTGCGGCCAATCTCTACTATGGAGCTGCGGGAGGGGACTTCCCTTTCGGCTTAGATAGCCTATTCGGCTCATCGGGGCCACTGAATGACCAGATCAATTTCCCCCTTCAAAACCGCCATTTGGGCCTAATGGTCAATACCCAATACCAGTCTAATCAGCTCAGTTTTTCTGCGGGCTTGCATGCTTACCGCTTCCAGCGCCGAAATTGGGAGTACTTTATTCCCAATAGCTTGGATGCATATTATGATGACTCTACCCAGAAGCAGGAAGCCAGTTTGTTTGCCAAAGCCGACTTTCAGCTAGGGCCAGTCAATCTCTACGCAGATATTCAGGGTCGCTCCGTGGCCATCGACTATTTCCCAGACTTCCGGTACGTGCCGGAGGAAGCTGAGATCCCCACCTATCGCTACTTCTTCCTCAATCCAAAATTAGGAGCTCGGGTCAAGTTAGGCTATCTACTCAGCGCCTATGCCTCTTATGGGCGTAGCAGCCGAGAACCTACCAAGTTTGACCTCTTCAGTGGCAGTGCCCAACTCAACAGCGACAACCTAGCCGCCTATCAGGACACCGAAAATGTATTGCCTGAAGAAGTCAATGATTTTGAGGCAGGCCTACAATGGAAATACCCCGGATTCCATGCAGATGTAAATTTATTTTGGATGGAGTTCAGAAATGAAATTGCCGCCACAGGAGAACGTTTAGATGCCTTTGGCTTTGTGGTACTCCGCCAAAATGTGCCAAGCAGTTTCCGTCGTGGAGTAGAAATAGCTGCCCAATGGAACAGTCTAGGAGGATTATTTGTGGGGGGAACAGCCAGCTTCACCGATGCGCGTATCCGGGAGTTTTCAGATGCTGCTCTTGATAGCACCTACTTCAATGTACGTCCGGTGCTTACTCCTGCCTGGCAAGGACAGCTTAATCTTGGGTACCAGCTAGGATTGGGTGAAATATCGCTCAATGCCCGATACATTGGAGAACAATTCATAGAGCCAACCAATCAAGCCAACCTGACCGTGCCTTCCTCCTTCGTACTCGGGGCTCACCTTCGTTTAGAAGTCATCGAAGATTGGGTGGTTGAGGCGGATGTATACAACCTTCTCAATACGCTTTATTATACCTACGGAGAGGTCGGCTTCTTTGATGGCCAAACGGTCCCTTCCTACTTTGTACAGCCACCGCGTAGTTTCAACCTTCAAGTAACCTATCAGTTTTAACAGGACTAGGCTTAACCTTTCTTCCCCAACCCAAGAGTGGCACCTAAAAGTGCATCGCCCTGGAATTATCGTTACCCTTGGTGGTTTCAATAATTCCAGGGCTTTTCTGTAAATTCCAGGCAGAACCAAATTTATTTAAACCATACCCTATGCCAAAGCTAACGCCTTATATCTTTAGTTTGCTTCTCCTATTCATGGGCTCTCTTCCAATGAGCTTGGCCCAAGAAGAGGAAGAAAAACCTCCTGCCTATGAAGCAGGGTGGAATAGCTTGTCCTTTAGGTCCATTGGTCCGGCCTTCACCTCAGGCCGCATTGCCGACTTCGCCGTCAACCCACAAAACTCCAGTGAGTTTTATGTAGCGACCGCAGCCGGGGGAGTATGGAAAACCAGTAATCATGGCCTCAACTTTACGCCCATTTTTGATGGAGAAGGCTCTTATTCCATCGGCGTGGTAGAGCTAGACCCCAACAATTCTAATGTAGTTTGGGTGGGAACAGGTGAAAACAACAACCAGCGCAGCGTAGCATACGGTGACGGAGTGTACAAAAGCCTTGACGGAGGCCAGAGCTGGGAGCACATGGGACTCAAGGAATCAGAGCATATTGGCATGATTGCCATTGACCCTAGAAACTCTGATGTGGTATATGTCGCCGCCACGGGCCCTCTCTGGAGTTCTGGTGGGGATCGCGGCCTTTACAAAACAACAGATGGTGGGGAAAATTGGGAAAAGATCTTAGAAATCAGTGAGCATACCGGAGTACACGAAGTGCACCTGGATCCAAGAGATCCAGACTTGGTCTATGCCGTCAGTCACCAACGTCGGAGACATGTGTTTACCTACATCAGCGGTGGGCCTGAATCCGCGATATACAAATCTACTGATGGGGGGGAGAACTTCCGTAAGATCATGAGTGGCATGCCATCTGGAGACATTGGCCGCGTAGGGCTCGACATTTCACCAGCCAATCCAGACATCATCTACGCCGTAGTTGAAGCACAAAAGGATAAGGGTGGATTTTACCGCTCTACCAATCGTGGGGAAACCTGGGAAAGGCGTAGTGATTATTCCACTAGTGGAAACTACTACCAAGAAGTGATCGCCGATCCGGTGGACGCCGACTTGGTTTACGTCATGAACACCTTCGCTGCCGTATCGGAAAATGGAGGCAAAAGCTTTTGGAACGTCGGAGAGCAAAACAAGCACATTGACAACCACGCTCTTTGGATCAATCCACACAACCCCAATAATCTACTTAATGGAAACGATGGAGGGGTATATGAGTCCTGGGATCGCGGAAAGACTTGGCGTTTTTTCCCAAATCTACCGGTCACACAGTTTTACAAGGTTGCCGTCGACAATGACTATCCCTTTTATCACGTCTATGGAGGCACTCAAGATAACTTTACGCTAGGCGGCCCTGCGCAAACCAGTGAGCCTACTGGCATCAGTAACCGCAACTGGATTGTAACTCAACTGGGAGATGGCTTTGAACCACACGTGGACCCAAAGAACCCCAACATCGTTTATAGCCAATCGCAGTACGGCAATTTGTACCGCTTTGACAAAGCCAGTGGCGAATCCCAAAACATTGTTCCCCAACCTCCCGATAGCGGGTACTCATATAACTGGAACTGGGATTCCCCTCTATTGATCAGCGAACACGACAACAAGCGTCTCTACTACGCCTCAGACCGGGTGCATCGCAGCGATGACATGGGTCAAAGTTGGCGTGAAGTTAGTGGAGATCTAACCCGAGGCATTGACCGCAACCGCCTTCCCGTCATGGGCAAGGTTTGGCCCATGGATGCCGTGGCCAAGAACCAATCAACCACTCCGTATGGCAACATCGTCGCCTTGGCAGAATCGCCGCTAGACGAGAAGCTCATCATGGCGGGTACGGACGACGGCTTGCTCCACATTTCAACCGATGCAGGAGACAGCTGGGCGCAGATCGATCACTTTCCAGGGGTGCCTGACACCACTTACGTCAATGAAATCATCGCCTCCGCCTACGACAAAAACACCCTGTTTGTGGCCCTCAACAACCACAAGCGTGGTGATTTCATGCCCTATTTGCTGAAGAGTACCAACCTTGGCAAAAGCTGGACCTCCATTGCCAGCAACCTGCCTGAAAGAGGTTCGATATATGCAATTGCCGAGGACCCGGTCAAAGAAGGACTTCTTTTCGTTGGGACTGAATTTGGTTGTTTTGCCAGCCTAGACGGAGGGGAGTATTGGCAGAAACTCTCACAAGGCTTACCCACCGTGGCCGTGCGAGATATCAATATCCAGGAAAGGGAAAACGACTTAGTACTAGCTACCTTTGGTCGAGGATTTTACGTGATGGATGATTATTCTGCCCTAAGAGAATTGTCCGAGGAAACACTAGAGAGCGAAGCCCACCTCTTTCCTGTAGCCGAAGCATTGCAATACGAGCCCTACAGTCCCATTGCGGCCAGCAAAACCATTTCTTGGTTGGGCCCCAAAGGTTTCCAAGGTGAGACCTATTACTTGGGAGAAAATCCTCCTTTTGGCGCTGCCTTCACCTACTACCTTAAGGAAAGCTATGCTACGCTCAAAAGTGAACGAAAAAAGGAAGAGGGCGAGAAGCGCAAGGAAGGCGAAGTCGTTTACTACCCTAGTTATGAGCAATTAAAGGCTGAAAAAGAGGAAGAAAAGCCTTTTTTGATTTTCACCGTTAGAGATGCCAATGGAGAAATCGTCAATGAGATCCGCAAAAGCCCCCAGAAGGGCATAAATCGTGTGTATTGGGATCTGAAGTATCCTGCCATTGATGAGCTACGTACCCGTTATGCAGACCCCAGCTCCAGCATCAATTCCTCCGGCATCATGGTTTTGCCTGGCACCTATACGGTAGAGCTGGCAAAAAGCATCCAAGGTGAAATAACAACCTTGGTAGAGCCGGTCTCCTTTGAGGTAAAGTCCCTAGGCATCGTTATGCTTGACCAGGTCGCTTATG
>CAZFPQ010000002.1:9619-86046 GCA_964521065.1 uncultured Bacteroidia bacterium
CTGGCGTTTCATCAAGACCTGATGCAGCTTTCTAAATCAGCCCATGCGGTTACGGAATCTTACCAGCAGCTAAGCGAAAGGTTAACATACTACCAAGCGGCTAACCGCATGATGGACAATCAAGCTCTGAGTGAAAAACTCAATGCCCTTGAGGACAAGCTGGAATCTATCAGCATTGCCCTATTTGGAGATCCTCTCAAGTCACAGCTAGAGATCGATCAGAGTCCTTCTTTGACCAATCGAATCAATACGGCCATCTACTCAGGAAACTCTAGCTTCAGTGACCCGACTCAAACGGCAAAAATGGTAAAGGAAATAGCACAGGAGCGCCTAACTCCTGTGATTGCCAGCATGAAGGAAATCCTAAGCCGAGACATTCCTGAGATTGACCAAATGCTCAACCAAGCTCAGGCCCCCTGGACCCCAGGGCGCATCTTGGAGATAGAGGATTAATTCTCACTCGTTTCTTAAACCTTCCAAATGAGTTCCACCCGATATGGGTGGAACTCATTTGTTATCCAAGGCCCTTGATTTGTAACCCCATTAAGCCCCCCAGCATCTACTGAGAAAATCACCTCAGTATGATTAGCATTTTTATTAACCCGGTCGAGAATCGACTGCGGGCGGGATGGCGGATTCTGGTTTTTTGCCTCTGCTTTTGGGTAATCGGATCTATTGGTCTTTGGATAAAACCATGGTTTGGAGAAATAGGTAAGCGCGACTATTTAGAACAGTATAGTTTGATCATAGTCATGGGACTAGCCCTAGCAGCATCTCTGGTAGCACCCTGGGCACGGAGGAAAATCGACCGTCGGAGTTTGGCTTCTATGGGATTTTTCCTCAGTAAACGAACATGGCTTGATTTGTTGTTTGGATTTGGGCTTAGTGGGTTCATGGCTGGGATATTTTTAGCCACCCTATCCATTTTCAATCTCGCAGAGATCCAGGGGATTCAGTGGTACACGCTAAGCTCGGTTCTTTCTATAAGCGGGGGATTTGCTGAGTTTTTAACCTACCTATCAGCTGGAAGTCTGGTGGTATTTTTGATCGAACATATCCTAGTAGCTTACTGGGAAGAGTTGGTGTTTCGTGGATATTTGTTCCACAACTTCAAGGATGGCCTAGGTCTAAAGGGGGCCATTTTGTTGTCATGCCTCCTCTATGGTTTGGTTCATGCCTTCAATCCCCACGCCAGTATAATTTCAACGAGTATTATCACTCTTTTTGGCTTGCTGCGGATTTATGGCTTGCTCCTAAGCAAACAGTTATGGCTCTCAATGGGCATGCATATTGGCTGGAACTTTTTCCAAGGTCCAATTTTCGGGTTTGCAGCCAGCGGACATCAAACTCCCAGTCTTTACCAGATAGACATCCTGGGGCCTTCTTACCTCTCAGGAGGAAATTTTGGGCCTGAGGGGAGTATTCTCATCCTTCCGATTCTTGGTTTTGCATTTTTTCTGATGCATCTCTGGAACAAGTCTATGCAATCAAAACCTAGGTAAACCCCATCTTGAGGTAGCTTAGCATACATCAATTCCTGCTGTAGCCAGTCTATATTTTACATCACGACTACTTCATTTCTTAAATGGTGCCTAGTTATCACTTCGATATTCTAGTTTTTCAGCCTAATTTAGTCAGTAAAGGACCGGTTCACGGCATCAATTTAAGCCTACCCATCTCGCTAACTACATCAACACCCATGGTACTAAACTCGCTTTTGGGAAATACCTTGCTCCAAACTAGCTCCGACTCAGTATCCGGAGAATACGTCAATTTAGAAGGCCAGCCATTTTACAAGATATCGAATTACGATTCGATGCGCCCCTTCTTTATCTCCTTGGTAAGCCACTCCGATCACTGGTTGTTTATCTCCAGTACGGGGGGATTGACCGCGGGTCGGAAAAATGAATTATACGCCCTTTTTCCCTACTACACGGACGACAAGCTTGCCGAGAGTGCGGAGAAGACAGGAAGCAAAACACTTTTTCAAGTTTACAAAGAAGGCAAGTGGCATCTTTGGGAGCCATTCTCACACTTCTACGGGAAACTCTACAGCAAATCCCGAAATCTGTATAAAAACATCACGGGCAACATCCTGATTTTTGAAGAGGTCAACCATGACTTGGGGCTCACTTTCCAATACAGCTGGCAGTTTTCTGAGAAATTTGGTTTTGTAAAAAAAGCTCAACTCATCAACCAAGGCTCGGAGCCGGTAGAAATATCCGTCCTGGATGGTTTGCAAAACATACTCCCATATGGAGTATCTCCCATGATGCAAAATGAGCGCAGCAACCTCAGCCATGCTTACAAAAAATGCGAACTGGAAGAAAACACGGGAGTAGGCATGTTCATGCTTAGTGCCATGATTGTGGATAAGGCCGAACCCAGCGAAGCGCTAAAGGCCACCACCGTATGGACCTCTGGCTTGGAACCTGAGCACTACCTTCTATCCAGCCGCCAGCTGGACACCTACCGCGAGGGAGGTAAACTGAGCAGCGAAGTGGACGTCAAGGCCGAACCTGGCAGCTATTTCATTCACACTGAATTGACCTTGGATTCTGGAGACCAAAAGGAATGGCATATTGTCTGCGAAATCAACCAGGACCATTCAGATGTCATTGCGTTGATTGACCGGTTAAGCAGTGATCCGACGGATTTGGTGAATGAATTGAGCAAGGACCTTGCACTAGGCACCAATGAGCTCAGGAAGTTGGTTGGCATGGCCGATGGCTTGCAATGTACTGGCTATGCACTGAGCGCTGGTCGCCACTACTCAAATGTATTGTTCAACATCATGCGTGGCGGGATCTTTGAAGATCAATACATGGTAGAACGCGATGACCTAATCGACTATGTGCACACCATCCGTCCATCCGTCCTCAGGGACTACCCAGACTTCTTTGATTCCATGCCTGGAGAGTTGGCTTACTCAAATCTGATCGAGCAAGCAGAAGCTCGCCAGGATCTAGACCTGGTCCGCGTGTGTTATGAGTATCTACCTATCTCATTTAGTCGCCGTCATGGAGATCCTAGCCGTCCCTGGAATAAGTTCTCCATTGAAACTCAAAAGGCTGATGGCAGCAAAAGCCGGTATTACCAAGGAAACTGGCGGGACATTTTCCAAAACTGGGAGGCATTGGCGATTTCATTCCCGGGCTTCATCAATGCCATGATCACCAAGTTTGTCAACGCCTCCACCATAGATGGATACAACCCCTATCGGATTACCCGTGATGGCATTGATTGGGAAGTTATCGAGCCCGATGATCCTTGGTCTTTCATTGGCTACTGGGGGGATCACCAGATCATTTACCTCCTAAAATTGCTGGAAGTTTCTCATGCCCATGACCAAGCCGGCTTGGAAAGCCTACTTAGCGCCGAGCATTTTGCCTATGCAAATGTCCCTTATCGCATCAAGGGCTATCAGGATATCGTCAAGAATCCCCAAGACACCATCGACTTTGATGACGACCTACATGCCCTGATTGAACATCGCTGTGAAAAAATAGGCGCGGATGGCAAGCTGGTGTATGACGCGGAGGAAAATCTGGTTCGAGCAAGTCTCACTGAAAAGCTCCTGCTCACCTTGGTGACCAAACTATCCAACTTTGTGCCTGAAGCAGGTATTTGGCTCAACACTCAGCGACCAGAGTGGAACGATGCCAACAATGCCCTGGTTGGCAATGGAGTCTCCATGGTGACCCTCTACTACATCCGTCGCTATCTCAGTTTTTGCCAAGATCTATATGGAAAAATGGATGCGACTGAGTTTTCACTGAATGCTCCTGTTGCGGATTTCCTAAGAGGGGTGGAAAGTTGTTTCGGCACCTACCAAGCGAAACTTCAAAGCCAGTTTACCGATCGAGAGCGGAAGTCGATGATGGATGAGTTGGGCAAGCTAGGAGAAACCTATCGCGAACTGGCTTACCGAGGCTTTAATGGGGAGCAGACTTCGGTTAGCAGTGAAGAACTGCTTCGCTTTTTCTCATTGGCTTTGGAATATGTAGACCACGCCATAAAGCTCAACCGTCGGGAAGATGGATTGTACCATGCCTACAACCTGATCACCATCGCTGGCGATGAAGTCAAAGTTTCTTACCTGTATGAAATGCTAGAAGGCCAAGTTGCGGTCCTTTCTGCTGGGATGCTTGACGCCCGGGAGGCATTATCCGTATTGGACGCGCTGAAGGGGTCATCTATGTATCGCCAGGATCAGTACAGCTACCTACTCTATCCTAACCGGGAGCTTCCCCGCTTCTTGGATAAGAATCAAATCCCAGCTGACTTTGTCAACCAATCAGTACTGGCCAGCACCTTGTTGGAAAAAGGTGACCAGTCTCTACTCCTCAAGGACGTACGTGGAGATTATCACTTTAAGGGAGATTTCCGTAATGCTGAGGACCTGAAAGCAGCGTTGGCGGGCCTGAAGGAAAAAGGATTAGGGGAACTGGTCGACCAGGAGTATGACTCCTATTTGGAAGTATTTGAGCAGATGTTTGACCATAAAGCCTTTACAGGTCGTTCAGGGACCTTTTATGGATACGAAGGACTGGGTAGTATTTACTGGCACATGGTGTCAAAATTGTTGCTAGCCACCCAGGAAGTGGTCTACGCTGCTCGTGGCGAAAGTGAGGAGATCATGGGGCGCTTGGTAGAGCACTATTATGAGATCCGTGCTGGAATTGGCATCAATAAGTCCCCGGAGCTATACGGAGCTTTCCCCACCGATCCCTATTCCCACACCCCCGCCCATAAAGGAGCTCAGCAGCCTGGCATGACGGGGCAGGTCAAGGAAGATGTTTTGAACCGCTGGGCCGAATTAGGAGTTCAGGTCAAGCAGGGTAGTGTTTCCTTTGCTCCCTTCTTCATGCACCCTTCTGAGTTTTTGGAAGAAAGCAGTGATTTCCAGTATTTCAACCTAGAAGGAAACCTTGAAACCCTTCCGTTACAAGCGGGAGAACTGGGATTCACGTATTGTCAGGTACCCGTGATCTACCGCAAATCTGATCGCCATCAAATTCGCGTGATCACTCAGGATGGAGAAAAGGAAATAGCTGGAGCGAGTCTAGACCAGACCTTGTCAAGCCAACTGTTTAACCGGGACGGGTTCATCAAGCAAATTCAGGTTGAGCTAGCCCTATGATCGGGTGCGGCTGATACCTAAACAGACTGCCCCTGGAACTAGCAAATAGTTCCAGGGGCATATTTATTAGTGGGAATCATTTCCTGATTCATATTCTCACCAAAGCTTCCTCTGCCATATTTTGATGCCCTCACAAAACCATACCTCCTAGGATTGAAGGGAATCCTTGCCTTAAATGGTCTGCACAAGCCACTTGTTTACTGACCTGTTTAGTTATTTAGAGTGGCACAAACTCCCCACTTCACAGGCAAGGGGAGACACCTATTATTCTTTTTAAAAATGAAAAAAGCGGCTCTCTATTTAATCACAATTTTAGCCACAATCCACGGTTCTAAGGCTGCTAGCTATTACGTATCTACCGAAGGCAGTAATGTCGCCAATGACGGATCTGAATCTGCGCCTTTTAGAACCATCCAGCATGCGGCGAATCAAATGTTAGATGGAGATACCTGTTTCATCATGGCGGGAATATACCGTGAGGCAGTAACCGTTAAAACAGATAATGGAACCTTTAAAAATTATGGCGATGGGCAAGTGATCGTCTCGGGTGCAGATTTAGTAAGTGCTTGGGTCGCAAGCTCCCAAGGTCCAGGTATTTACGAGGCTCCATTTACAAGGGGAGAAACCGATTTTACTCAATTTTTTGTCAAAAATGAGCTGAAGCAAATGGCCAGATGGCCAAATAACCTGACTGAAAACATGATGAATCCTGAAGATACCCAATCGGGTTATGCAAGCTGTCAGGTTTTCGGTAGCAGTCCGGCCGGTCAAACTCAAAAGACGGTCAGCTTTACAGGTCTTGCCGCAGAGGCTTACCCTACAGACTATTTTCAGGGGGGCTACTTTAGAGGAATAACAGGAAAGACGTGGTGGAATCCCATGGGCAAAATCACAGGGTCCAATGGATCAGACTTGGCGGTCAATGCCATTACCTCCGGCTGGATCGACAACAACAATTCAGTACTAAACAATTCAGGCAAGGGCTATGGTTTTATCTTTCACCTAAACGCCTTAGATCAAGAGGGAGAATGGTACCATGAAGGAAATACAATCTACTTCAAGCCGCCTAGTGGCTTGGATCCCAACGACATGGAACTAAGTGCAAAAAAAAGAAAGTGGGCGTTTGATTTTAATGGCAAGGATCAGGTTGTCCTGGAAGGAATCAACATCCATGCGGCATCTATCGACATGAGAAACAGCAACGATTCCAAAATATGGAGCTGTTCCATTCAATACTTGTGGCCATTTTTTACCAGAGCGGGATATGCAGTGGCGAATCCGAATACCATGGGGGGGATTTGGATTCAAGGAGATAGAAACGAAATCAAAGATTCTTACATCGCCCATAGCTGGGGTACTGGGGTATATATAGACAACAATTCGCAAGACAATAAAATTGAGAATTGCCTCATCGAAGATATCGGCTGGATTGCGCAGTTCACCTCCTCTATACAGAACTTTGGCAAGGGGACCATTATCACCCATAGTACATTGGGTTCTACGGGACGTTTTCACATCAGGACCAACGATCAAGTGTTTATCACCTACAACGATTTATACGACTGCATGAAGATGGGTCAAGACGCAGGCTCCATTCAATGTACCAACGGGGGGGTGGCCAATTACGGTGTAGCCTTAAATATGAATGGTTCAGAGATCGCCTACAACCGAATTCACGACAGCAATACCTTAACGAATGGAGTCAAGGAGTTTGTGGTCGCTTTATATTTAGAAGGATGTTACAATTACACCGTCCATCACAATCTGATTTATAACTTAAAAACCGATGTAGTGCCTGATGGAACGTTTACCTATCTAGGTCCAAGGTATGCCCAAATAGAAGACTGCTACTATTACAACAATACTGTTTGGAACCTTGATTGGGGAATCAGAATCTGGAATCGGGGGACGTATCCAGCAACGGGGGCCACGGCAGACATCAGAAATACACGCTTCTGGAACAACATCATTGATTCGGGAGCCCCAGACAAAGGGAATAATGCAGCACCTCTGTTTGCTAAAATTGATTTCAGCAATAACCTTCGAAACCAAACCCAGAGTACCAGTTCCAGTCTTTTTGAGGACGCAGCCAGTGGTGATTTCAGCTTGAAGCCAGAAGCTGTTATGGCCATCGACCAAGGAATAGATATCCCTGGGATTACCGATGGACATGGGGGTGCATCTCCTGATATTGGGGCAGTAGAATTGGGCAGTCCTTTCCCCATGGTTGGGGCAACTATTAGCAGAGAGGACTTCAACCTTGGCCCTACCCTATCTATCCAAGACTTTCATGGCAGTTCGTCTACAAACTTAAACGTATATCCCATTCCATTACAAGACGAGCTACACCTCTTATCGACATCAAATATCATTTCAGAAATCACCATCTATACCATTGATGGTGAGTTGGTATTCAAGGCTTCCCCTAACAAAATGGAGGAGCGAATCTATCTGGGCAAATTACCGCCAGGGGTGTACATAGCGCGAATATGGCGAGAATCCCAGCTAGAAATCATGAAACTGATGAAACGCTGAAAAGCTATACCTAGCTACTCTGCAGGCTTATCCTCTTGGAAATATTTCCGTATATAGCTATCTAAGCGATCACTAAAATGACTCAAGAAACAACGCTAAGCTATTACGAACTGACAGAGCGCCTTGAAGTAGCCGCTATGCATAGGCAGGTGGTTGACCTACATTATCTTGACGTAGAAGGTCAGCGTATCCAGCTCAAATCTTTTGTTTCAAGCCTGACCACCCAGGCAGGGCAAGAAGGAGTTCTATTTAGGGACGGCACCTTTGTGCCATTCAAGCAAATCCTCTCCATCAATGGAGAAGAGGGTCCCAACAATGGGCTTGATATGATGGGCTGTCGTTGTGGCATATAAGCCCTTGGACAGAAGAAAGCGGGGTATGGCGGTACAGGCTATGGATATAAGGATGAATACATACAGTCACATATCCCGTATACCCTTACCTTGATTACCCTTTTTCTTTTGGCCTCCTGCTTAAGAAGCGATTGAGAGCTTGGGGGTTCAGATTTTGCAAGTTTAAAGGAAATAGTATGGCTATTTTTCCCACTTAAGGTTTCATTTCAATTCATCTTTCTATGCAAGGCGGAGACTGGAAATTCATGTTCCATGCGGTAGAGCAAAATGATGTCGATTCGGTAGAGTACTATTTATCACAAGGTGTTGATCCCGATTATCAACATCCAGAATATTTGGAGTCTGCTCTGGTTGAGAGCATTCGCCTAAATCACTTGGACATTGCCAAGATGCTGCTGGAGCACGGTGCAGACCCCTTGATTAAAGAAGTTTGGGGAGGAGCTACTCCCTTGTCAGTGGCCAAGTCACAAAAGAACAAGGCCGCTAAAGAGCTCATTCAGAGCTACATCAAGTAAATTGCATGGCGATTGATTATCGGTCCAACCTAGCTGTCCACAAAAATCATGGAGACGAAAATGAGTTTTTACCATAAAAATTAAGCATTACTGTCACAGCACCCTCCAAATGAGATCTAAGCAGCTGAACACTTAAACTTAGATCTCATGTTTTCATTCATTTTTGTTAGCGGAATCTTCATCAGCTTATTTTTGGCTCCACTCCTTGGCATGGCCCAAACCCATCATGTAGAAATTGAATCTCAGGCTCAAGCCCCCAAACTAGTAGAGCTTACCCATTTCCAACTCGTAGCTGACGCCGAGGAATCCCACTTTCTCCAAGCAGCCAAAGAAATGGAAAAAGGATTTTTGGCGCATCAAACAGGCTTCATCCAGCGGACCTTGGTGCGGAAAGAAGGGAAATGGGTGGACATTGTTTACTGGCAGGATCAAGACAGCATGGAAGCAGCCATGCAAAAAGCCGAATCGGCTCCAGCGGCAGGTTCATTTTTGCACATGATTGATTTCTCAACCGTGGAGATGAACCTCTATGAAGTCGGCTTGCATGAATGACAGATTGTCCCTTAACTCTTTTGGGATGCCCTAAGCACCTGGAGAGAAGAATTCAGGGTATGGCGGTATGGGATATGGATCATGGATGTAAGGATGAATGTATACAGCCACATACCCCATACTCCCGTACCCCGATTGCCGTTTTTCTTGTATCCACTTGCATAAGACGTTTCAAGCATAAAAACTCGGGAGGCGGGATATGGAAAGAACCTAAAAATACCCTTCTTAATTATCCTGCCTTCCAACCCCATTTAATCGCGTTCCTTTGTCTTCTGTTCAAGTACTAGTTAACTGCCAAAATGAATCCATTTCGTTCAAGTTTCTCTCCCTCCAGCCAGGATCAAGAACTGATTAAAAAAGCTTTAGATGGGTCAGCTCAAGCTTTAGAACAGCTGATCAAATCCCATCAAGACTATATCTACAATGTAGTGCTCAAACTCGTTTTGAATCCCGAAGAAGCAGAAGACTTAACCCAGGAAGTCCTGATCAAGATGGTGACCAAACTCGCCCAATTTAAGGGCAGGAGTAGCTTTCGGACTTGGCTTTACCGCATTGCCTTTAATCATTTTCTCAAGATGAAGAAAACCCAATTCGAAGGAGTCATCCATTCGTTTGACGAATACCAAGTCAGTTTAAATCAAATCCAAGACCATGAGCTCACGCAAGACGAAAAAATAGCTCAACAAGAGCTAATCGAGGAGGCAAAATTGAGTTGCATGTCGGGCATGTTGATGTGCCTGGACCGCCCCCAACGCTTAGTCTATATTTTAGGCGAGATATTTGAAGTGGATCACCAGCTGGGATCCGAGTTGATGGACATCTCCACCTCCAACTTCCGCAAAAAGCTAGAACGGGCCCGAAGGGACCTCTACCGGTTCATGAATCACCAATGTGGGCTGGTTAACCCCGCAAATCCTTGCAGATGTGCCCGAAAAACCAAAGGTTTTATTGAGTCAGGCTGGGTAGACCCCCAGAATATGAGATATAATACACATTTTACCCAAAGCATAAGTCAAAGTCTAGCAGACAAGAATCAGCAACTAGACCATCTCTTGGAACATGAATATGCGGCTTGGTTCCAATCCACTCCTTTCCAAGAAAAAGACCACTCAGGTCGACTCATGAAGGGATTGCTTCAAGACCCCTTTTTTCGCGATACGTTTAACCTGGGAAGCTAAAATCCCATGTCTCTGAGCTTTTGGCTTAACCTTTAGATATATACCCATCATACCCATCGACTGACAAGGGCCTTCTGCCTAAAATACCTTCCCCCCCTTATCTCACCTTTCCTGTATAAGGCATGGTATGTGAGGCAGTTTTCCAGCGGCATCAAAAAATATAAAAAACATATCAAAAAATCGATAAGATTGCGATTAGACTAAATTAGTTTCATCCCTACTTCGTACCGCGCCTCCACTTTAAGGTCAAAAAATATAAAATTGATTATAACCAATGGGTTCAATACCCGTTGGCCACCGGTTACTGTATACCAGACACATAGCCATGCATCCTCAAATGGACTAAATTATGAAAACTCGCAAGACAGGAAATCGCACACGTTGTAAGTCAGGACTACCCTGGATCTTGGTCGTGCTCACCTTGTTACTCTTTCACCAAGGCACAGCGCAAATAACACTCGAGAACCAGGTTTTCATATCAGATTCAGCGCTTTTTTTTGATGGAGATCGACGTACAGATAGCAACGTCCCCAATGTACCCGGCCAATATGATTTCCGGTTTGGACGGTTTATTTCTGCCCATGGAGACTGCATCAAAACCCTGGGAAAATATGTCTTCATGACCTGGTATAAGGGCGACAAGCAGGATCGACACGTTCGCTTGACACGCTATGACACAGAGACTGGGGTACAAAAAACCATCGAGTTTCCCCATAGGCATACCGGATATCTCAATCAGTGGTGGATAGGAGAATCTCATAATACTATCGCCATTGGCGTAAGTCCCCTAGATGGCAGCATCCATCTGATCTATGACATGCATGCCTATTCGAATACCCGACCTTCCGATGGCTCTTTTGCAAATGATTACTTTCGGTATTCCTATTCTCTTCCGGGGGCCGCTACGGTAGCTGACTCTAATTTCACCCTGAATCAGTTTGTCCAAAGTCCAAATGGAGATTACAAGCACATCAGTTTGTCGGGTGATGCCAACAACAGAAATGAAGATTACCAAAACTTTTCGGGCTTAACCTATCCCAAGTTCTTTCTGAATGACAACCATGAGCTCTTCATGTATATACGTACTGGGGGAAATAACAATGCAGCATATAAGTTCATAAAATATGATCACCGCACTTCTAGCTGGTCTACTTTTATGAGGTTTAATGTCTTAAATGCTAGGTCCCAGGGGCAGCCATTCAATTGGGGACTGTATGGAAGCATCAAATATGTAAATGGAAAAATCAGAATTGGTTTTCAACAGCGGTCGTCAAATAATAATGACAAATTTTTATATCAAAATGGCTTCTACTATGCTTATTCTGATGACCAAAACGGACAAAATAACTGGAAAGACTATCAGGGAAATAGCTTCACATTACCCCTGCTAGACCCCGATAAAATAAAAATAGCTGAGCCGGGGGATGTTGTATCCACTACCCAACTTAATAAAGTCCGTATTACCGGAGGGTTTGACTGGACAGTCACCCACGCAGGGGATGTTCATTTTGTCGGAACCGTCAGAGATGACGAGAACAACGAGGTTAAACAAGTCCACTCCTACCAAAGCGGAGGAACCGGAGGCTTTGTAACCACTACTGACTTCTCCGGGGGAGCAGCAATCTACACAGCGGGGAATGATGTATATCTAATTGGGCTCAACTCTTCTGGGCGGGTGAAGGTAGAGAAAGCCCCAGGAGGGACCAATGATTTCACTACTGTATATGAAGCTACATCTGGCCCTCGCTTTACCCACGGACAGGTATATATCAGCAATGGAAAGCTCTATTACTATTTGATGGAAAATGTATCTACCGGGAGTGCCAGGCCCATTCAACTACAAGTGATTGATCTAGACCTAGCGCCATTACCCCCTGTAGACCTATCGGGTACTTACCGCTTTAAGAGTCTAGCCAGTGGA
The DNA here is from genome assembly GCA_964521065.1 of uncultured Bacteroidia bacterium. Classification (GTDB taxonomy): domain Bacteria; phylum Bacteroidota; class Bacteroidia; order J057; family J057; genus CAYVAP01. Next base: position 21,817 of record CAZFPQ010000002.1, read on the forward strand.
GATTACATGCAATCCGAAGGCGCTGGTGTCATACTTTCTCCCTCGGATAGTGGAGAAGCCAAACTTTGGAGGCTCGTACAAGTTCAAGATGGGTACTACAACATCGAATCAGAATTGGGCAACAGAGGAGTACTTAGGGCAGCTCCCGATTCAGCGCTAATAAACACCAACTTCTCTAGTCCAATAGCTGATACGGATAAGCTATGGAAAGCCATCCACCAATGGGGGAATGTTTATCGTTTTGAAAGCAAAGTGCCAGTTAGAGACTACCTATGGGGCAAAACGACCTCTGGAGAAGTCCTTTGGGGGCCAAGCCAAGCAAATGATACTCGCTGGGGATTGGAGCGTGTTTCTGTAACGGAAATAAACTCAATCGAAGAAAGCCCATACACCATATACCCCAACCCAGCTACCAGTTCCGTATGGATTGATCAAATCAAACACTTTCATACCCTTCGCTTGCTAGATGTGGCCGGACGCGAGCTCTTGCGTCAGACACTGCCAGTGGGGACCTCCCAATGGAAATTGTCTGTCGAATCCTTGCCATCTGGCATGTACCACCTACAACTCATAGGTAGAGAATCCCTAGTTAGCAATAAATTGATGATTGAGTAATGAATGAATAGGGGCAAATTCAGCTGCCTATAGATTCCCAAGGTTGGAATCGGCTCCCGAGGCTTTTCTGAATGGAGTAAACTACCGCTTCATACCCTAAAAAGTTGCTGCTCACTCAAAACACCCTACTCCTCTTTCTGTAGGTACCAGGGGCGATACCTGTTTTCTTTTTGAAAGCAGTATTAAAGTAGTATTCATTCTGATAGCCCAAGGAAAACGCAATCTCTTTGATGGGGGCTTTGCTTTGGGTGAGCAGGATCTTTGCCTGATTCAACCGCAATTGCTGATGATACTGCCCCAAGGACATGCCCACATAATCTCGAAAAGTCTTACGCATTTTTGAATAGCTCACCCCATTGAGCCTGCCAAGTTCATTCCAGTCTATTTTTTGGGCAATGCGCTCTGCAATCTGGGTCTTTATCCTACGAATCAAGATTTCGGTGGCGGTATCAACGGTGTTATTCTTGATCAGGTAAAGCAAGTCCCCAATGAGGTGAAAAACTGCAGCACTTGCGGCTTGTTGCCAGCCTACCTTCTCTGCTTTGGCCAACTGAAAAACCTGATGATAGTGTCTGACTAAATGCTCGTGGAACCCAACTTCATAAATAGGTTGCTCAATGGACAAAAAGCCATTTTCTAATAGGCTATCAAGCAGTTTCCCATTTACCCCTACATAGTACTCCGTCCAACCCGTTTCAGTAAGCGGTTTGTAGCGATGGGCCACTTTGGGAAAAAGCAAAAAAATGGTCCCCGGATTTACCTGATAACGGATCCCTCCCTCTACCTCAAACAGGCCCTTGCCTGCAGTGATGTAGATGATTTGGTACTCGTCCAACTTTCGGGGTCTAAGGGAATCAAATTGATACTCCTTTGGATGTACCATAGGGGGATAAGAAGTGCCTGCCGGTGTACGAGAGAAGCCTAAAGTATGAATAGCCATCCCCCATTTCAGGTCTTCCCCACTGTGCGTTGGGTATTCAAAAAAGTTTTCCATCGATATCAAAAAATGTAAAAAACAAATCAAAAAATCAACATGATTGGCCCAGCCATGTCCTAGATTAGACTACTATCCTCGCAAAATCATGCTACCAAAATCAGAAAATATAAAAGTAGGCTTATTTGGCATTGGACTGGACACCTATTGGCCGCAGTTTGACGGCCTCCTAGAAAATCTAAAAGGTTACCAGAAGCAGATTCGCCAGCGTATAGCAGAATATGGAGTTGAGGTAATAGACGCTGGCATGGTAGACTGTCCAGTAAAGGCCCGACAAGCAGCGAATATGCTCAAGACAGCAGATGTAGAAATCGTGTTTCTGTACGTATCTACCTATGCGCTATCCTCCACTGTGCTCCCAATAGCACAAAAAGTTAAATCCCACATAATCATACTTAATCTCCAGCCTAGAGCCCAACTGGACTATGCAGCTTTTAATCAACTAGGAGATCGAGGAGTGATGACGGGCGTTTGGCTCGAAAACTGCCAGGCTTGCTCCGTCCCTGAGATCGCGTCGGTGTTCAATCGTTCGGGGGTCTCCTATGATTTTGTAACGGGCCATTTGCAAGACGAAGAGGCTTGGACAGAAATCCAGGCATGGACGGAAGCAGCAAGAGTGGCTGCTTACATGCGGAGCAATCGCTTAGGGATTTTGGGACATTACTACAATGGCATGCTCGATGTCTATTCGGACCTTACGCGGCATTCAGCTGCTTTTGGAACACACATGGAATTATTAGAAATGTGTGAATTAAAACAGTATCGGGATGAAGTGACCAGCGAGCAGGTCACAGAAAAGATCAGTGAGTTTTATGAAGCCTTTGATGTAGCTGAAGATTGCAAACAATCGGAGCTAGCAAGAGCAGCTACCACGTCCATTGCCCTAGACAGATTGGTGGCAGCACATGATCTGGGTGCCATGGCTTACTATTATGAAGGAGCGCCGGGGAACGAATATGAAAACATTGTCACCTCAGTCATAGCAGGGAACACCTTACTGACAGGAAAAAACATTCCCATTGCGGGTGAGTGCGAAGTAAAAAATGCCCAGGCGATGAAGATCATGTCTGAGTTTGGGGCTGGAGGATCCTTTTCAGAATTCTACTTAATGGATTTCCAAGAAGATGTGATATTTCTAGGACATGATGGGCCTGCACATTTTGCCATTGCAGAAGGGCGAGTCAACCTGGTCCCACTCCCCGTTTACCATGGAAAGCCGGGTCAGGGGCTCTCCATCCAAATGTCCGTAAAACATGGTCCAGTAACTCTTTTGTCCGTGGTGGAAGGCAGAGATGACGTATTCTTACTAGTGGCAGAAGCCCACTCGGTAAAAGGTCCAGTTTTACATATTGGCAATACCAACAGCCGATACAAATTTTCCATTGGCGCTAAGCAGTTCATGAATGATTGGTCCAAGCATGGTCCATCCCACCACTGTGCAATCGGTGTCGGCCATATCGCACACAAAATCGAGAAGCTCGGACAAGTATTGAGTATTCGGGTGGAACGTGTTTGTTGATAAGAAAATCTAAAAAGCATGCAGGCATTATTTGGTGTACTTTTTCACTCCATCGGAGGTGTCGCAGCAGGTAGCTTCTATATGCCCTACAACCAAGTCAAGGGTTGGGCTTGGGAAAGCTTCTGGATGCTTGGCGGCGTGGTTTCGTGGCTCATTGCCCCCATGGTCGCTGCAGGGTTCACGGTTCCAAGCTTCCTGGCCATCATTACGGGTACCGACGGTCAGGTGATCACGTTTACCTACCTCATGGGTTTACTTTGGGGCATTGGAGGCTTATCGTTTGGTTTAGGTGTACGCTATTTGGAGATGTCCTTAGGCAACTCTGTGGTGCTGGGTTTTTGTGCAGCATTTGGCGCCTTGATGCCAGCCATTTACTACGACTTTGTCCCCCAGCAGGGAAAAAATTCCTTAACGGACATGCTTGGTTCGCCAGGAGGTCAGTTGGTTCTGATCGGTGTGTTGTTATGCCTGATCGGAATTGGTATTTGCGGCAAGGCAGGCATGATGAAGGAGAAAGAGCTATCTGAGGAAGAGCAAGCAAAGAGCATTGCAGAGTTCAACTTAGGCAAGGGGTTAATCGTGGCAACCGTTTCTGGAATCCTGAGTTCTTTTTTCAATTTTGGTATAGAGGCTGGTAAAGAAATGGCAGAGGCAGCGATTTTATCAGGCTCAAACCCCCTCTTTCAAAACAATGTCACCTTTGTCGTAATTCTCTGGGGAGGCTTGACGACCAATTTTATATGGACTTCCGTTTTGAGTGTTCGGAATAGGTCCTACCAAGACTATTCCAATAAGTCCACCCCCATATTCCATAACACCCTCTTCTCATCCTTAGCTGGGATCACTTGGTTCCTTCAGTTCTTCTTCTATGGCATGGGCGAAAGCAGACTGGGAAATGGAGCCAGCTCATGGATACTGCACATGTCCACCATCATTCTTACCGCTAACCTCTGGGGAATCCAACGAAAGGAATGGAACGGAGTCAATCCCATAACCAAGTGGACAATTGCCGCAGGCATCTTGGTCATCATCTTATCTGTGATCCTCGTAGGGATCGGAAATACCATGTAGACGATGGCAGCAATAAATAAAACAATGAAGAAATTGAATCCTGTTTACATGTTGCTCTTGCTGATCTCCTATACGGGTTGTCAACAGGATGGACATAAAACTAAGCAATCCGGGGCAGAGAGACCTAACGTCATTTACATTTTAACAGACCAATGGCGGACCCAGTCTTTGGGCTATGCGGGCAATCCAGATATTCAAACGCCCTACCTCGATGCACTAGCAGAGGAGTCGGTCAATTTCATCCATGCTGTTTCCGTTACCCCGGTTTGCACCCCACACCGCGCGGCATTGCTCACAGGGAGATTTCCCACCACCACTGGAATGATCGCCAATGACATCTATCTCCCTTCGGAAGAGCTGACCATGGCAGAGCTTTACAAAGATGCGGGCTACAGCACCGCATACTATGGAAAGTGGCATCTTGACGGCCATGGAAGGCAAAATAACGTGATCCCCGAAAGACGGCAAGGATTTGACTACTGGAAAGCACTTGAGTGTTCGCATGCCTACCATAAAATGGCCTATTACGACAATGATGATCCAGAGATGAAGTATTGGCCAGGGTATTCTCCATTTGCCATCATCGAAGATGCCAAACAGTATTTAACCCTGCGCGCAGGTGATGAAAATCCTTTCTTATTATTTATTTCCCTCGGCACCCCTCACTATCCTCATAGCAGTGCCCCAGAAAAATACCAAGACCTATACCCAGAAGATAGCCTGTCAATATCCCTAAATGTTCCAGGAAGGCTCCATGAACGAGTCAAAAAGGAGCTAAAGGGCTACTATGCCCATGCTACCGCTACAGACCACGCCATTGGAGGTCTTCTGGACAAAATCAAGGAGCTTGGATTCTGGGACAACTCCATCATTGTATTTTCGGCAGACCATGGAGAAATGATGGGCGCACATGGCTTTAAGCCCTTTGTTAAACAGCTGGCCTGGGATGAATCTATACGCGTGCCTTTCCTGATCAGATACCCATCCATCGGAGAAAACCAGGGGACAGTAATCAACGCCCCCTTGACCACGCCAGATATTCTTCCATCCTTACTTTCACTCTCGGGATTGGACATTCCCGAAACTGTGGATGGCGATGACCTATCCAACTTGATGAGAAATCCTGACCCAGAAGCAGATCGAGCTGCTTTGGTGATGAATGCTGCGCCTTTTGGATCAAACTTTCGAGACCCAGCCTACAGAGGTATCCGCACCAAGCAATACACCTACGTCAAGACAGTCAATGGAGAAACCTTGCTCTTCGACAACATCGATGACCCTTATCAGATGAAAAATCTGGTAAGGGACTCAGCGCATAAAGGGCTTCAAGCAAAGCTGGATCAGCTCTTTCATGCAGAGTTGGCGAAAATTAGAGATGAGCTCCACCCCCGTGAATACTACATGAATAAATGGAACCTGCAGTTTGATGACTCTAGGCGAGCCATCAATTGGTGGGACAATACAGACGGGCAGATGGTTCAGTCTCCCCGCAAGAAAAATTAATGTCACTTCAGCCCTAGCAACTTAGCCTGGCCTGCATAAGGATTAACTCGAATGATTATGAAAGTATGGATTTACATCCTCTTATCGCTGGGACCCGTTTCGATGACATTGGCTCAGTCTCTGCAGCATCCCATTATTTGGGTGACTGATGATGATCGGAGTGACATTTTACAAAAAATAAAAGATTACCCATGGGCAAAGCAGGTGGTGATGAGCCTTGAACAGCGTATTTCTGAAAAACTCACTGCTCACCAAAACGATCCCCAAGCCTTCTTAGCCACCATTCCCTCTCTTCAAGTCGATGATACATTAACAGAAGCACAGGCATCAAGTGGCACCGCAGCACACCATTGGTTTTTGATTTCGGCATCGGAAGCCGCTTTGCTATACTACCTATTCAAAGACGAAAAACATGCTAGATTCGCCGCAGACATCCTTAGCTACTACATAGAAGAATTAGCTCCAAGAACGCCAGAGGTGACGACCATTGGAGGTAATGAGTTTTACGATCCACGTAGCACCTACCCTCATTTCGCTATCACATATGATTTTATATATACCTACCTCCATAAGCCCGGAACAAGAGTGACCAAAGTTGATGGCTCGGTAGTTCCGTATGACAGCACAAAAGCACAAATGGCGATTAGAAACATCGTCGGCAATGTTTTACAAGAATATGGCGCAGCGGATGAGCAAGGAAAAAGTGTTAGCAATCACCCTGTTTTAACCGCACCGGGAGCACTCTTCAGCATTCTATGTGTAGAAGATGACGTGGAGAGAGAACGCTTATTTGATGTCTTTTGGAACAAAGGCACCAAACATCAAAACTCATTTACCAAAACCCTCCTACCCATGTTTGGAGAGCAGGGCATATGGCCTGAGTCACTCAGCTATAGTTTCATGCCCAATATCAGCATGATCTTAAACATTGTTGATCGAATTAAACCTGAGCTGAACATAATTGACAGCAATCTTCATATCCTAGATGGGGTATTCCTATTTGATCACCTAAGAGTCCCCGATGGGAGGTTTGTCCGCTATGGTGACTCGAAAAGAAACAAGGACGCGACCGAGACCCTCTACAGATATACGCTCAATATAGCGCAGAGGAAGAATATGCCGCAGTATGTCCAAAAAGCTCAGATCGTGCTAAATAAGGCTTTTGCTGCTTCTAACGGTTACCAGCCACACCTTTCTGACAACCCCTTTGGTGGTTTTTCAAGTTTTACTCATTTGCTGTGGGGGCATCCTGTACCTGATACCGTACAAGGCGAAATGGATTTTGAGAAGCCTACGGTCATCATTAAGCACGCTGGAGTAGCCCTGCAAAGAAACTATGTGGCACAAAACAACGAGGATTACGGTCTCTGCGGCATCATAGGGGGGGCTCACTACGTTCATTCGCATGTTACCGGAATTACCATGGAGCTATATGGGGCAGGCTATGTCATGGCTCCTAATGCAGGTTTGCCCCCAAATCTATCTGGTCGCAAGACACCTGAACATAGGGAATATTTTTGGCGCCATGCAGGTAATAATACCATGATCGTGAATGGGTCCTCAGTTGGACAGTTGGAAGGCTCCTGGAATTCAAACTTATGGATGAATACAACAGTCAATGTTGCCGCTGAACCCCGACATTTAGAGGACCCCAGTAATCCCAACTTCAGCTTTGCGACCCAGTATTTAGGTGACAAAGTAAATAATTGTGAACAGCAGCGTACGCTCAGCACCATCAGGACGAGTCCCACTACGGCTTATTATGTGGATGTATTTCGTTCCCGCTCATTAGGCCAAAATAAATTCCATGATTATATCTACCACAACATAGGCGACGCTACAACTATCTTCGATGAAACGGGCAAGCCTCTAAGCCTTAGCCCCACCACGCGCTACCAAACAGATGTAGGGGATTTTCGCAAATCACCTGGCTGGATTCATTTTAGAAATACCCAGGTCACCGATCCAACTTCTAGCGCAACGAACATTCGATTTGACGTCAAGGTAGGCAACCGCGCTATGCACCTGCTTTTACCAGCAGGGGTAAACAGGGAGTATACCCAGGCTTTGGGTCCTGCTACCCGAGAGGCAAAAAATGGATATGTAGATCAAGCAACACAGGTTCTTGCCATTCGGCAGCAGGGGGAGGCGTGGAACAACCCATACGTTGTGATCTTGGAGCCTAGCATCGGTCAGAAAAGTAGCGTTACGGAAGTCGCGCATCTATATGCCGGGGCTTCTATTGTAGGTGTAAAAGTGACCAGCCAGGTAGGAGGCCGGAAGATCCTTGACTACGTGATCTGCCACGAAGATGAGGATGGGCATTTCGAACTGCCTGAAAAGGAACTCACCTTCGATGGGCGATTTGCCGTAGTCCGATTTATCACTGAGCATAATCAAACTGATACGGTGGTATATATCGGGCAGGGAAGATCGCTGCTTTTGGGAGAGCAGACATACAAAGGCAACGTGTCCATTCCTCCCCGTGTCGAACCTTAAGCCTCCCATAATCCTTGTCCCTAACCCCTATGTCCCTACTACTATGAGCAATCGAATCTTTCTTTACCTTTTTGGGATTATGATCCTTTTGGCCTGTAACCAGAGGGAATCAAGCTCTCAACTGGCCTTAGGTTTTGAACACCCCCCCTTTGAGTATCGCCCCGAAACCTGGTTCCACTTCATTGGAAATAACATTAGCAAGGAAGGAATCACTCAGGACCTAGAAGCGATTAAGGAAGCAGGTTTGCAGGGTATTCATCTGTTTAACAAATCGGGACAGGCTTTTCCTAAGGTAGAGCAAATTGAAATCCTTTCCCCCGAATGGGAAGAAATGATCCGTCACGCAGCCAATGAGTGTGAGCGTTTAGGCTTAAAATTCACCATGCAAAACTGCCCAGGATGGTCCATGACTGGTGGCCCTTGGGTACCTGCACAGGAGGCGCAGCGAGAACTGGTAGAAACGGTTTATCATTTCAAAGGAGGTCAGGCTCTCTCAACTCATCTAGAGATGGAGCCTAAGTATGAGGAGACAGATTATAATTATCAAGATGTTGCACTGCTCGCATTTCCAAGCCCAAACGGGGATGCCTCTCCCCTGCTTAGCCCCATTAGCACTTCCTCCAACAATTCGGCTGTACCTTGGGAGAGAATTATCAATCCAGTCAAACGGGTAGAAATGGTGAACCGGAAGCTTCCCGCAGACTGGAAGCCTTATTCGGAAATAGGCATCACTCCTGTGGGTAACGAAAGGACCTGGGTACGCATCACCTTTGACGAACCTCTATGCCTACGTTCTCTCATTTTCCCACCCATCCGCTTCATGCTACCAGGAACAGAGTATCCGGTCATCGATGTACGGATCAAAGTCCAAGCAAAGATCGATGGCCAACTTGCTGAGGTAGCGGAAATAAAAATCCCAGATGGGAATTGGAACGATCGACAGCTGGACCTGACCCTTGCTGTTCCAGAGGCCACTTCAAATGAGTTTGTTCTAAGCTTTCTTGGTGACCATGTACTCAATCCTGGATACATATACCTAAGCTCAAAACCCCGCTTGCATAACCATGAAGCCATGGCGGCGAGGGCGTTTAGAAGATTACAAAGGTCAGTTGATGTTGAGTTTGGGCAAGAAAGCATGGTAGGCCTTTCGCAAATTGTAGATCTATCTGGCAAGATGGATCAAGAGGGGAATCTGAATTGGGATATGCCGGAGGGTGAGTGGACATTGGTACGATTTGGGCACGTAAACATGCGGCGCACCAATAAGCCCGCCGTTCCTGAAGCTACAGGCTGGGAAGCCAGCAAACTCGATAAAATTTCCATTGAAAATCACCTAAGAAAGGGAATGATCGGCAACTTGATGCGAGAGGATGGTCCCATAGCTGGAGGTAAGTTGGATGGCCTGCTGATTGATAGTTGGGAAAGCTTTATCCCCACCTGGAGCATGCACTCAGAAGACATGTTCCGCGAATTTGAAGCCAGACGTGGATATCCGCTGAAGTCATTTTTACCCGCAACTATGGGCTACATCGTGGAGAGTCCTGAGGTCACGACCAAATTCCTTCGAGACCTCAGGCATACCATGGATGAACTATACGTTGAGAACTTTTTCAGTCATTTCGCTACCGTTGCCCATGAAATGGGAGCAGAAGTTTACACCGAAGGTGCAGGGGGTGAAGTACTGCCCATCGATCCCATGCGCTATTATGGAGTTGCAGACATTCCCATGACTGAGTTTTGGTACCCAGGACCTCCCTCTGCCCAAAATGAGTACGCAAAACCCATCTTTCATGCTGCTTCGGCCATGCATGTATACAACAAACCCAAACTGGCGGCAGAGGCATGTACCCAAATCGGAGTAAAATGGAACGAACATCCCTATTCGGTCAAAGGGCTAATTGACTACAATTTAACCAAAGGAGTAAACCACCTCGTTTTCCACACCTTCACCCATACACCCCAAAATGATGTTTATCCAGGTTCTAGCTTTGGTGGGAATATCGGGTTTCCACTAGTCAGGCAGCAGACATGGTGGCAGCATATGTCGGCATGGACGGATTACCTCACTCGAAATCAGTTCATGCTGCAGCAAGGGGAATACGTAGCAGATGTACTTAGGTACTATGGAGACCATTATGAGCGTCCACCCTTTGACTTGGATTTTTTTCCGAAAGGGTATCGTTTCGATTATCTCAATGCGGAAATCCTGCACAACAAACTACGTGTACATAATGGCCTGATCCATGTCGAAGAGGCAGGCAGTTATAGGGTAATCGATTTGGGAGACTCAAGAGAATTGATGCTTTCAACGATCAAACGCTTAAAAGAACTGGTCATAGCAGGAGCAGTGGTGCTAGGGGACAAACCCGTAGACTCGCCCAGTTTGATGGATGATGATGATGACCTCAAGGCATTGAAAAAAATTTCCGATGAGCTTTGGGGCGATGGCCACAGTGGGGTAAAAGCTGTAGGCAGAGGACGTGTTTATTGGGGGAAGAATATTGAAGAAGTCCTTGACTTAGAAGGGGTCAGTCCAGATTTTCATTCCCCTGAGGAACTTCAAATCAATTGGATACATCGAGAAACTGAGAACGAGGATATCTACTTTATTTCCTCTAGAAACAAACATACGTTAAGGGCTTCTGTAGGATTTAGAATTCAGGATGCTGCGCCTGAAATCTGGGATGCTTTTACGGGGAAGAGGCAGAAAGCGCTGGTTTGGGATAGAGATGAAACCCATACCCAAGTAGCGATTACGCTGGATCCAAAAGGGAGTACAATCGTGGTATTTCCCAAAGGAAGTAAAGGTAGCACCTGTAGCGAGATTCAATGGAATGGACAAACCATCTTACAAGCGAAAGCTGATTGGACCCCTGATACAAGTCATGACTCATTGGTCCATATCGAATACTACGGCGAGGATTTGGTGGCTTCGAAGAGCGGGACCTATACTTTCCATTACGGGTATGGAAACAAGGACATTGAAGTTGAAACCGAGAAAACGCCCATTACTGAAATTTGGGACATTGCCTTTGATCAAGCTTGGGACACTCCAGAACTCACTTCTACAGCCCAGTTAGCGTCACTGACTGAGTTTGATGACGAGTCCATCAAGTATTTCTCTGGTACGGCCACTTATTCTAGCAGCTTTTCCTTTCAAAAGCAGCCTGGACAAGTCTCAGTCGATCTAGGTGATGTCCACAACATTGCCAGCCTTTGGTGCAATGGAAAACCAGTGGGTACCCGTTGGGCTCCACCTTATTCATTTGCTGTCACAGAATATGTAAAAGACGGCGAAAACGAGATTGTGGTGAAAGTCACCAATACCTGGCGTAACCAGTTGATCTACGATCAAGCAAAAAAAGCTGAGGACAAAAGAACCTGGACCACCGGGTGGAAGGGTTCCCAAAATGAGCCTCTAGACATGAGTGGCCTGGTTGGTCCCGTTTTCATCAACACTTGCATAACAAAATAGAAAAATGAAAACAGCAACTTCTGCCCTCATTTTTCCCCAAAGCATTTGGCCTAAGACTTTACCACTCCTAGATGCTCATATCGTTGGGTTCATTCTCATCTGGGTAATCTTGGGTATGAGCTGCTCCTCCTCTCCCCTATTCATCTCCGACCTTCAATGCGAATACCGCAGAGATCCGCTAGGCATTGACAACACCTCACCACGGCTGAGTTGGAAACTCTTGGACCCAAATAAGGAACGAGGGCAGAAGCAAACTGCCTATCAAGTTCTAGTAGCAAGTAGCCGGGAAAAACTTAACGAGGATGAAGCTGATCTATGGAACTCCGAAAAGGTCAATTCAGCACAATCAGTCAATGTGGTCTACCAAGGAACTAAGCTTAATTCAGGCCAACCATGCCACTGGAAGGTAAGGATTTGGGATATGGATGGAGGTGTTTCAGTTTGGAGCGCCCCAGCGAAGTTCTCCATTGGCCTCCTTTACCCTGAGGATTGGAAAGGGGAATGGATACAAAAAGCGGATCAAGATCGAAAAGACCATAACTGGTATCGCAAGAATTTCATACTGAAAAAAGAGCCCGAATCTGCAATGGTTTATGTCGCTTCATTTGGTTATCACGAGCTATATGTGAATGGACAAAAAGTTGGGAAGGGAGTGATGAATCCGGTACAATCCCATCTAAAAAAGCGACTACCCTATTTAAGCTACGATATCCATGAGTATCTAAAGGAAGGGGACAATGTAATTGGTATCTGGCATGCAGCGGGATGGGCCAGATGGGGAAGGGTAAAGGAATACCACAAACCGCCATTTGTTTTCAAGGCTCAAGCAGAGATCCAACAGGAGGGAAACACAGTTACTATCTCGACAGATGAAACCTGGAAATGTAAAAGGAGCTATAGTGCTTATTGGGGAGATTGGGACATCCTAGACTTTGGCGGTGAGATCATCGACGAACGTCTAAGAGAAAATGACTGGAACACAGCCAGCTATGATGATTCCGACTGGGATCATGCGAGAGTTTTTGATGAATCAAGGACCGGAAGCATAGACATCAGTAAAATTGACCTAGGTCCAAAAGGGGCCAGACGGGTTGATAATTCTTCGCAGGATATCCCTACTAACCCCATCACTGCTAAGTTGAGTGCGCAAAGGGTCGAACTCCAAGTCAAGTACCAAGAAGTCCATCCCATTTCGGTTACCCCACAACACAATGGCACTTATCTCATTGACATGGGGACGAATTATACGGGCCACTTTTCCATGGAGCTACACCATGGACGCGAAGGTGATACAGTTACTTTTGAAATCGCCGACCACCAGGAGCTAACTTCCTCCTGGGAACAACGAAGTAAATACATCTTTGATAAGACAGGTACAGGCCGGTTTGCCAACCGGTTCAATGTAGCCGGTGGGCGATGGGTCACGGTGTATGGATTGAATTACAAACCTGATTTACAGGACATCAAAGGCTACGTCATCACCAATGACCGTAAGCAGATCAGCAGCTTTGAAAGCTCCAGCAAACTGCTCAACCAGATCTATCAAACCAACCTAAATACTTCTATTGCCAACACCATTGACGGCATTTTGGTGGATTGCCCACACCGAGAACGGCGGGGATGGGGAGAGGTCACCGTAGCCTGTATGTATGGAGATCTCTTGCCCAATTTTGAGAGCGGGGCCTTTGTAAGCCAGTATGCCCAGTTCCTCGCCGATGCACAAGCAGAGGACGGAAAAATGAAAGCCGTTGTCAATGGCGATGATTTTCAATTCCTCATGTGGATGGCAAATAGTCCCATCACCATTTGGGAAACCTATCGGAGCTTTGGCGATAAAAAACTACTCAAAGATCACTACCCAAGTATGGTGAAATGGATGGAGTGGATGAAGCGAAATTCAGGCTATGACTTAGGCCAGGGACTGATCATTGGGACACAAGGCAGCCTTGAGTTTCCGGGACTGGGGGATTGGTGCACGCCAAGGGGCAACTTCTGGTCAGCCAGTAATTCTCCAGAATCTGCCCACTTCAACAACTGCGTTTATGCCTTTATGCTGGAATGTGCCAGGAAAATCGCCATTGAGCTCGGGAAAACGGGAGATGCAGATACTTACGCAAAGCGCCTATCTGTCCAGCGAAAAGCCACACACACACAATCTTATGATCCCATCACGGGTAAGTACCTTGATGGCCGACAGGTCAATCAGGCTTTTGCCTTGCTGACAGGCGTTTCGCCTGAGGCGGAAAGGGAAAAAGTAATGGCCCATCTTGTGGATAACGTGCTCTACAAGTTTCCCTACTACGATACAGGCAGTTCTGGTCAAGCGTTGTACACCCGGTTCTTCACGGAGCATGCAGAGCGAATGGACTTGATTTATGAACTTCTCCAGGATAGGAGTCACCCTAGCTATGGGTACTTTATTGATCAGGGAAAAACCGTATGGCCAGAGCGATGGTCGGCCGTAGGCACCAGTCAGATACACACCTGCTACACGGGAATTGGGGGCTATTTCATCAAAGGCTTTGGCGGAATTCGACCTGACCCAGTGCACCCAGGCATGCAACAATTCATCATCAAGCCCTCTCCTGTTGGTGACCTTACTTTTGCCAATACCACTCATCGATCCATGTACGGCGACATCGTGGTTAATTGGACAAAAGACCAAGGGTCAGCCTCATTTCACATCGAGATACCCGTCAATACTACCGCCCAGGTTTTCATTCCAGCCTTGCAAGCACAGGATGTGAGTGAGAGCGGCCAACTTGCTGATCGAGCAGACGGCATTCAATACCTAGGCAGGGAAAAAAGCGAAGCAGTCGGAAACTATGTGATCTATCAACTGGGAGCTGGAAGCTATGATTTTGGCGTAAACCAATTGCCCCAAACCAGCTACCCAGACCCAATAGGCAAGGCGAAAAACCTGGCTCTCATTGGAAGGATGAATGCTTCCTCAATGCACATCGTTACCGAAAAGCTACCTGGTTTTGAAGCCTTCAAAGCCAATGACCAGAGCCTGCAAACCGCATGGCAAGCCAATAGCAAGGGTCATGAATGGCTAGAAATAGAATGGGTAAAACCCACAACCTTTAATCAGCTGATTATCAAAGAGAAAACAAAATCAATCAAGCGCTTCAAGGTTCAATACCTACGTCATAACCAATGGGTTGATTTGGCAGAAGGAAATGAGATAGGAAAAAATCTTTCCCTTTCAGTAAACACAGTCACCACGCATAAATGCAGACTCCTGATGGAGGAATCAAGCAACAAGCCTCAAATATTAGAATGGGAAATTTTCAAAGAGTAAGGCCCTTCGAAATGAGTCCCAATCCCCCAAAACCAAAAAGTTTATCTCCAAGAAAGCGCTCATGCTTAATTCCTCCAACGCATCAAAAAAAGCCCGATCCTCAAAGTGGCTTACCCTCCTGATGACACTGTCATCTTTACTCATCTGCTCATTGGCATCATCAGCTAACCATACAAGCGAGCAAGAACTAATTTATTTAAATGGAGAGCGGCTAGAGCTAGCCAAACAACAGATTAAAGCCCAAAATCCTTTTTATGTAGAGGCGTATGACAAGCTCATTACCCTCGCTATGAGGGAATTAGAAAGAGAGATTGATCCAGTCACCCATAAGACCATTCTACCGGCCAGTGGGGACATTCATGACTACCATACCCTAGGGTCATATTACTGGCCAGATACCCGTAAAGAAGACGGCTTACCGTGGATTTACAAAGACGGAGAGTTCAACCCTATCAACCGAGGCCCTGAAACTGATTGGACACGTCTGAGAGAAATGTTTACCTCCTTACACACACTGAATTTGGCCTACTATTTTTCAGGAGAGGAGGTCTACCTACATAAGGCCCACCATATTGTCCGAGTTTGGTTTATTGAAGAAAAGACTAAGGTAAATCCTAACGTCAATTACGGCAAAGCCATACCGGGTAAGGTTTCGGGAACCAACTTCGCCATCATTGATTGGACGGATATAGGCAAGGTCATTACGACCATTCAACTACTGGATGAGGGGGGCATGTGGAGTGCTCGTGATAAGAGCATCATGAATAAGTGGCTGGAAGACTATTACACCTGGCTGACCGAAAGTGAATTCGGCATTCGTGAGAGCACCAGAACCAATAACCACGGAACAAACTATGACTATCAGCTGATAGGTCTCATGATCTATCTTGGAAAGTTAAGCGAAGCTGAAGTCAAACTAGAGGAAGTCAAGGAAACACGCATAGCATCACAGATTAATCCAGATGGCAGTCAACCCCGCGAACTGGCTCGTACAAAATCCGTCAACTATACGGTCAACAACTTATGGGCGCTGGCGCGTATGGCGGAT
Source organism: uncultured Bacteroidia bacterium (assembly GCA_964521065.1). Taxonomy (GTDB): domain Bacteria; phylum Bacteroidota; class Bacteroidia; order J057; family J057; genus CAYVAP01. The sequence goes on from CAZFPQ010000002.1 coordinate 37,845, forward strand.
CTGGCTTATCGCTTCACCGAGATAGACCTGTGGCATTACCAAAGTGAAGACGGAGTCAGCTTGAAAAAGGCCTTTGAATTTGTGATTCCCTTTCTGACTGGAAAAAAAACCTGGGAGTGGAAACAAATCACAGGAGGAGGAGCCGACAGCCAATTGGTCAATATGGCTTTACCCATGCTTCACAGAAGCGAGTTGATGCTGGGCGTAAACATCCTCCCCATAGGTTTCCTTGGACATGAAAAATTTACTCCTCAAGAGATCCTGATGTATGCCCCCGAAACCAAAGGCTCAGACCCGAACTGGGGAAATGCCCGATGGATCTGGCAAGCAGAAGAGGGACCTGCTAATACCTGGGTCGCGTTTAGGAAAACCTTTGACCTGGAAGAATTACCCATGTCTGCTATGGCCAAAATTGCCGTTGATACCAAATATTGGCTTTGGGTAAATGGCGAGAGGGTCTTGTTTGAAGGCGGACTTGCCAGAGGGGCTGGGCCTGGTACAACTTATTTTGACCTGGTAGATATTGCATCCTTTTTAACAGAAGGACAAAACACCATCGCTGTCCTCGTCTGGTATTGGGGCAGAACCAGAAAAGTACATGATGACAGTGGATGGGGAGGCCTGATTGTCCATGCGGATTTGGGAGAAAAAGCCCTCATCACGGACAGTAGCTGGAAGCTAACCTTGCACCCAGCCTATGATCCGGCTAGTGGAGGGGGCGGAAAAAGCGCCAATCGGGTCAATGCTTACAATGTCTATTTTGACGGTCGTAAAGCCTTGGGGGATTGGTCTGATCATGCTTGGTATCTACCGGGCTATGATGACAGCAGCTGGGGTCTCCCGACGGAAAAAGGATGTGCGAACGCTAATCCTTGGGGTAGATTAGTAGAAAGGAGCATTCCGCGATGGAATGATCGAGGACTAGCTGATTATGGCTCCCTTAAACTAGATAATCAGGCGATCGAACTTCCTTTCTTCAACATGTCCGATTCTGTAAGGGAGATTCATGCTTTCCTACCCTTCAACCAGCAAGTCACACCTTTTTTGAAGGCAAACTGCGAAGCCGGGCAGATCCTCACCATAGACACCGACAATCCTTTCAATTTACTTGAGGCAAAGTATACAACCCGAAAGGGCGTCCAGTCGTTCGAATCCTATTCCTGGTTTAACGGACACGAAGTGATCTACCATATCCCGCCGGGGGTAGAAATCCTTGAGCTGAAGTATCGTTGGACGGGTCTAGGAGAAATGACTGGATCATTTGAAGTTAGCGACTCCTTTTATACGCGCTTATGGTGGATGGCGAGAAATACCTTGTACATCTGTGCCAGGGATGGTTTTATGGATTGTCCAGACCGGGAACGAGGCCTTTGGATCGGGGATGTGGGCGATCAGACAGGAGCCGTTTTTTACACCTTGGATGAAGCGGGTCGATTATTGTTGAAAAAGGCAATAGATAACACCATCGCCTACAGAGATGGAGACACCTTACAGGGTTTAGCCCCTGGTTTTGGAGCTTATCGTGGCAAAAGTAGTGAATTGACTTGCCAGAGCCTCCAGTTCATTGACCACGTAGTTTGGCAATATTATTATCATACCGGAGACACAGTGACCCTAGCTCATGCCTATCCGGCCATTTTTCGCTACCTGAACCTATGGAAAATGATGCCCGATGGACTGCCAGAACCTCGCCAAGGTTACGCCAACTGGGTGGATTGGGGAGCAGATCCTGATCCCGAACCTGTGAATGTTTGCTGGTATTATATCGCGTTAAAAGCGGCAAAGAACATGGCGCTCACCTTGCAAGTGTATGAGGATACGACTTGGTATGAAGATCGAATCGAAAGCATAGAGAGGAACTTTGCGAAAAAATATTGGAGGGGAACCCATTATGGATCAGCAGGAAAGCCAAGAGAAGAACGGACGAGTTCCCTGGCTCTCATAAGCGGATTGGCCAACGAGGGTTTCTACAAAATACTGGTTGATAGCACCTTGTTTCCAGTAAGGAAATCCAGTCCGCATATGGAGTGGCTCGCCGAGGAAGCTCTTATGGTAGCCGGGCAATATGACAAAGGCCTGCTGCGCATGAAGCAGCGTTATATGGACCAGGTTACAAGCGAAAACCTAAGCACCCTATACGAACGCTTTGATGTCAACAGACGAGGGACATACAACCATGCCTGGAATGCCCCGAATTATGTTCTGTCTAGGTATATAGCTGGAATCAAACCTAGCGCCGTGGCCTGGGCCAGCTTTGAGGTAAAGCCCCAATTGGTACATCTCACCTATCTCAAACAAACAGTCCCTTCGGTGAAAGGAGACATCACCATAGAAATCAAGCAGGAAGCACACAGCTTTGCCATCGAGGTGAATGTACCTGAGCAAACCACTGCAACCGTCTACCTTCCCAAATCTCCAACAGGCATTTCAGAAGCCTGGGTGAATGGGCAATTAGCCTGGGAGAATGAAACATTCAATGATGAAGTAGAAGGCGTAAAACTCCATGATGTAGACCTGCAGTGGCTAAGCTTCGAGGTGAGGCCGGGCCAGTGGCACTTCATCGCAAAAAGGTAACAGCATGAGAAGGGCTTTGGGGTACACTGGGATTGAGAGATAAGCTCAATTGTTTTTGAAACCAAATGAATCAAGCAATGACAAAAAAAGTAAACGAGAATCGCATAAAATGGGGAATCCTAGGTGTGGGAGATGTATGTGAGGTAAAAAGTGCTCCTGCCATGCAGATCATCAAGAACTCAGGGGTGGTGGCAGTGATGCGTAGGAATGGAGCGAAAGCAAAAGATTATGCAAAAAGGCACCAAGTGCCGAAATGGTATGACCGCGCCGAAGACCTTATCCAGGACCCTGAGGTCAACGCTATTTATATCGCCACCCCTCCAAATGCCCATTCAGAACTCACAATTAAGGCAGCTTCAGCCGGAAAGCCTATCTATGTAGAAAAGCCAATGGCCAAGTCATTCGCTGAGTGCAAACAAATGATGGCTGCATGTAAGCAAGCCCATGTCCCCCTCTATGTAGCCTATTACCGCAGGATGCTCCCAAACTTTTTGAAGTTCAAAGAGCTCGTCGAGTCAGGGATTATTGGCGAAATTCGACTGGTTAAAATTGAACTCTACAAAACCGCAGAGCCTGACATAGTTGCGAACAAGGAAGCAAACCAGGCTTCAAACTGGAGGGTGAATCCAGAGATTTCTGGAGGAGGATATTTCTTTGACCTAGCCTCTCATCAGTTGGATTTTTTGGACTTTGTATTTGGACCTGTCCAATCCGTTGGAGGACATGCAGCCAATCAGGCAGGCCTATATCCAGCTGCGGACGTGGTAGTGGGGTATTTTACGTTTGAGAATAATATTCAGGGAGTCGGGAGTTGGTGTTTTACCGCAGATGAAACAGCAGAAAAGGATGAGTTGACAGTCATAGGGAGCAAAGGGACATTGAGCACCTCGTTCTTTGGAAAGCCCGAGATCTCATTGGCACTCTCTGGGGGTAAGGAGAACCAAAAGCTTAGTTTTCAACTACCCAAGCACATTCAGCAACCCCTGATCCAGACAGTAGTGGATGATCTGTTGGGTAAGGGCACCTGTCCCAGTACCGGCGCTACTGCGATCCGCACAAATTGGGTCATAGAGGAAATGACCAATAGGTTCGCCTAGTAGTCGAATTACAAGAACGCCTGGAATTCCTCATCACCTTCCACATTCTCAATGGTTTCCCTATGAGCTCCTATCATGCCCTGCTTACATTGGCCTCCGGGCTACTTCTTATCAGCACAATTAGCGGTTGCAAAGAGACAGCCCCACTCCCACCGCCCAACATTCTCTGGATCGTAAGTGAAGACAACTCCCCTTTCCTGGGAGCCTATGGCGACAGCTTTGCCACTACCCCCAACCTTGACAAGTTGGCGGCTGAAGGGGTGCTATACGAACATGCTTTTGCCTCGGCCCCGGTCTGCGCGCCTTCTCGCAATACCCTCATTACCGGCGTTTATCCTCCTTCGATGGGTACCCAGCACATGCGGAGCAAGTATGCTTTGCCTGCCTTTATACGATTCTTCCCCACTTACCTGAGAGAAGCTGGCTACTACACGACCAACAATTTCAAGAAAGATTACAACGTAGCCGTAGATCAGTCTGAACAGGCCTGGGACGAGTCTAGCAAGGAGGCTACTTATCAAAATCGCCGACCCGGCCAACCTTTCTTTGCCGTATTCAACCATACAGTTTCTCACGAAAAAAGTATTCATACGTCGATCCCATCAGTCAACCTTCGCCATGATCCCGAGCGAGTGCCTATTCCTCCTTATCACCCACCTACCGAGGAGATGAAGCACGACTGGGCCCAGTACTACGATAAGGTAGAGGACATGGACAGGCAAGCGGGAGACCTGCTGGCGCAATTGGAAGCTGATGGCTTAGCAGACAATACAATCGTATTTTACTACAGCGACCACGGAGGCATACTAGGACGTAGCAAGCGTTTTCTTTTTGAGTCTGGGTTACGCATTCCCCTGATCGTGCGGGTACCAGAGAGGTATAAACACCTGATTGACCTACCCCCTGGCAGCAAAAGCAATCGCCTTGTAAGCTTTATTGACTTTGCTCCTACGGTACTGAGTCTGGCGGGGATCGAGATTCCCGATTACATGCAGGGCAATGCCTTTATGGGCGAGTCAGCCATCGAAGACCTCGCATATGCTTTTGGATTTCGAGGGAGAATGGATGAAGTGTATGACCTAGGCCGCACTGCCAGGGACGAACGCTTCCGCTACGTCCGCAATTTCATGCCGCATCGTATCTACGGCCAATACCTGAGCTACCTGTGGCGGGCCCCTTCCATGCAATCGTGGGACAGTGCCTTTCAGGCCGGGGGGCTAACCGAGGTCCAATCTGCCTTCTTTCAGCCCAAACCCACCGAAGAACTCTATGACGTACGAGTCGATCCCCATAACACCCAGAACCTCGCCGGAAACCCTGCTTATGCAGAAGACCTGAGGCGAATGCGTCAGGCGACCTTTGATTGGATGGCCACCATTCGTGATGCGGGACTGATGCCAGAGGCAGAGATGATCCACCGGACGGGCGACAGCAGTACCTATGAATACGTCCACAGCGACGCCTATCCCTTTGATCGGATTCTAGAGACTGCTGACTGGGCTACCCAACGTGATCCAGCTTATGTGCCAGCCTTGCTAGACCGTAAGGATGATCCCAATGAAGCCGTGCGATACTGGGTCGCTACAGGGTTGACAATCCTGAGTAAAGAGAAGCCTGAAGTGAGCGCTGTCTTGGCTCAGCTATGCATGGATCAATCTCCTAATGTAGCTATCGCTGCTGCAGAGGGACTGTTGAACACAGGAGAGAATGAGTTGGGACTTTCGGTCCTGGAGCGGTACCTCGACCACCCAGAAGAGAAAGTACGCGTCCATGCCCTAAATATCATCCGGGTCATTGGAGAGGCCGCGCGGCCTCTCTTTCCCAAATTGCGAAAGCTGGTAGAGACAGGCGAGGACGGTTTCCAAGTTTATGATGTGCAGGCAGCCAAGGGAGTACTTAAACGGATGGAGGGAAGATAACTCAGTGTGCTCAATCAGGTATAACTCAGACTCGCAACAAGCGGTGGTGTCCTATGAGGATCAAAATGCACAGACACTTAACCCAATGCTTTGGGTTTGGACCACGCTACTAAACAGGATGAATGACATGAAACCTTTACTTTCAATCCTTTTCATACTCGCCTGTATGATCTTTTCTTGTTCCCAAACAGAACAAGAGGTTGAATACTTCGCAAACAATGCCTTTGGCAACCCCATTACAGGCAATGCTGGGGAATATTATCAGGGGGTAACCTATGTCGCCTTCCAAGGAGAAAAGGAAGACCCTTACGTAGCAGCTTATGACCATGAAGAGGGCAAATGGCTTGGTCCCTTTAAGGCTGGCACAAGCCTACTGGGCAAAACCCCTGGGAAGAAGATTGATAACCACGGAAAACCCTCTCTAGTCGTAGACAGTGAAGGCTATATTCACCTGGTATTCGGAGGACATGGCGGAACCAGAGACCTAGGCGAAAATACCCTAGGCAATTACAATGATGGGAAACAAATCCACGTAAAGACCCGCAACCCAGAGGATATTAGTTCTTGGGAGGTGGTAGATAACCTCCCGCCATTCGCTACCTACAGTCAGTTTGTCAAAATGGACAATGGCGATATTTATTTGTTCTATCGTCATGGCGCGCACCGCAGCGATTGGGTGTATCAGGTGTCAAAAGATGATTGTCGTACCTTCTCGCCTAAAGTGTCCTTTCTTAAAGCAAAACCTGCCGCTCCGATCCCTGCTAGTGATAACGTTTGGGACTCGTGGTACATCAATCTCAGGAGAGGCAGAGGCAGTGATATCCTTGTATCCTACAACTACCATGTATGCCATAACATGAGTCCTGGTGTACACGCAGGCAGACGCCACAATTGCTACTTCATGCGGTTTGACACCGATCAAAACCAATGGCACAACATAAAGGGGGAGACGCTACAGCTTCCTATTACAAAAGCCTATGCGGATACGATGACATTGGCTATAAATACCGAAGACAGATGGAACCATCTCGGACGGGTAGGACTTACCAAAGACGGCTATCCCATTATCAATTGGTATGAAGGGAAAAATGATGGTTCCAGACATGGCGGCCCCAAACAACTGGTACAGTATCACTGGTCCGGTGAAAAATGGATGGGAGGTAGGACGAATGTACCCTTAGAGGCTAGAGGGGAGGTACAAGCCAAATCTCGGGACTCGATTAGTTATTTATTGGGTTCTACAGAGGCGCAATCAGGGGAAGTTAGCTGGTGGGAAAGTGTCAATGGGGGAGAAACCTTTAGCCAAGGAGAGGTGCTGGTAAGTGCTGAAGGAGGAACGTTTAGCCTGTCGCATTTCGTCAGAAATGCCCATCCGGATGCCCGCATACTCGCCACCCAGAAAATAGCCGGAACCGACTATTCCAAAATTTACCTTTTGGGAAACCAGGGAGCAATCTCTCGATCAGGGTCAGAAGCCCATACCCAGCATGTTGAGTAGCAAGCATATGAATATGAAATTCAAAAAAATCAAGTTGTTGAGCATCGCCTTCATCATGCTCTTGCCATTAAAGGCCGCATGTCAGGAAAAAGGATTTGGCTTTGATTGCTTGAATGAGTCAGATGAATGGAAATTAGCCTTCGCAGACGAATGCACCGACGACTGGACAAAAAAATGGTTTTGGGATGGGCTTCTCGCTACCGTAGAAAACACACAGGAAGGCATGCATTTTTCTGCTGGGCCTGAAGCGAAAAATGACGCCCATCACGCCGTTTTATGGGCCAAAGAATCCTTCCAGGGGGATATCAAAATTGAGTACGATTACACCCGAACAGATTCGGCAATTCGATACGTTACCATTCTGTACATTCAGGCTACCGGAGATCAAGAGGGGGACTTTATGGCTGATATCGCAGAATGGAACCAGTTCAGAGAGGTTCCTTCTATGCGGAAATATTTTGAAAACGTGAACCTGCTCCACATAAGCTATGCGGCATTTGGCAACGAAGGGGACGGCTTGCATTACATCCGGGCCCGCAGGTATCCCAAGCCGCAGGATAAGGGATTTGACATAACCCGCATCGCGCCTTCTTACGACTACAAAGGCTTTGTCAAGACTGGTCAACGCTACCCAACTATCAAGTCAGAGGACAAGTTATTCTTCAGGCTTGAGAGTACGGATGGGGAAGAACTATTCACCTGGGACTTATCAACCGTCGAACCTATCACAGAAGGGAGAATAGGGTTGCGCCACATGTATTCCCGTTCCGCTATTTACAAGGATTTCAAGGTCTACACCAGACAACGTAAAAACGAGCATTAGCATCCTGCTTCTTTTGTCCTTGATCCTGAGTATACTTTGGGCAATTGGCCAGTTCATTTATGCAGGGAATCAAAAGCCTAAGAGCATCTTTTTCAAATCGGATGATCAAGAAATCAACAAGAAGACTATCTGATCATCGAGCACTGGCAATCAACAGAAACATGCAAAAATCTTTCTTTCTCATAGTTGCTTCAATTGCCATCTGGGGATCTTGCACCCCTCAGCAAGAGCAAGCTGGAAAAGCATATACCACACCCAACATTCTCTTCATAGCCGTAGACGACTTGAGGCCAGAACTCAACTTTTACGGGGCTACTCACATCCAGTCTCCGAACTTGGATAAACTTGCAAGTAAGAGTCTGGTATTTGACCGTGCATACTGCAACATTCCGGTTTGCGGGGCCTCTCGGGCTAGTCTGATGACCGGGGCTCGACCGACCCGAAAGCGCTTCATTAATTACAGTTCACAAAAGGACATAGATTATCCAGAAGCAGTCTCTTTGCCGATGATACTCAAGCAGCATAACTATATCACCATATCGAATGGGAAAATATATCATCATAAATATGACGATTCCCTCGCTTGGGATGAGATTTGGCATCCCGATCCACAGTGGGACTTCGCCTTGCCAGAAAGTCAGCAGATAAAAAAGGAAACCAAAAGAGGCTTACCCATAGAGGCAGCAGATGTGGCAGATTCGGTTTATCGAGATGGGAAGCTGGCCTTGAAGGTGATCGCTGATTTACGGAAGCTTAAGCAGCAAACCCAACCTTTCTTTCTGGCTATGGGCGTTGCAAAGCCTCATCTCCCCTTTACCGCCCCCAAGAAATATTGGGACCTGTATGACCGAGATTCTATCGCCTTGCCAGAGAGTTACGTCCAGCCTGAGAACACGCCTAAAAGAGCATTTCATAAGTTTGGAGAGTTACGTCAATACAAGGGAATTCCAAAACAAGGAGACGTACCCGAAGGGTTGGCAAAAGAACTTATCCACGGATATTATGCCTGCGTGAGCTACATAGACGCTCAGATTGGGCTGGTACTTGATGAGTTGGAGAGCTTGGGGTTAGCTGAGAATACCATCGTCATTCTCTGGGGGGATCACGGATGGAACCTTGGGGATCACAAACTGTGGTGTAAACACGTGACCTTCGAAACGGCCATGAGAACGCCCCTCATCTTGAAAGTACCGGGGAAAACGAATGGGGAAAGGACGAATGTGATTACAGAGTATATCGACATTTACCCAACCCTTACAGAGCTTGCTGGATTGACTGCCCCAGAAACAGCAGTTGGTCAAAGCATGGTTCCAATTCTCAATGGAATTGATAGTGACAAAGATTGGGCAGTCTCCAAATTCAAAGATGCTGTCACATTGATCAAAGGTGATCTCTTTTACACCGAGTGGACGGACGACCAAGGCATCGCCAGCGAGCGAATGCTTTTTGACCATAGAACCGATCCATTAGAATTGGATAACCTAGCGGAAAAAGAGCAACACGAGGAACTCGTAAAAAGCCTATCTACAGAACTAAGGGTACGCTGGGGAAAACACTTTTTGGATTAGCATCTACTCTGATACACAATTTCCAAAAATATACCAAAGAGCAGGAATAGTCATGAACGTTTACCTAGCTAAATGGATAAGCTCGCTTGCTAAGTGGGAAGTAGGATCTGTGATGTTACTCGTACTCCTGCTTCCGTTAAGCTCTTGTAATACCTCAAATGTCAACCTATTAGATCTCCGCTGCGAATACCGTAGAGATCCGCTGGGAATTGATAATACAAGGCCCCGTCTGAGTTGGAAACTGCTGGACCCTTCTCGACAGAGGGGACAAAAACAAACTGCTTACCAGGTTATAGTCGCCAGTAGCCTTGAAAAGCTGGAAAGGAAAGTGGGGCACCTGTGGGACTCTGGCAAAACGGAATCTCAGCAATCGGTCAATGTCGTATACGCTGGGGCCGAACTGTCGTCTGGGCAGTCATGCTACTGGAAAGTCAGGATTTGGGACAAAGATGGGAATCCATCGGCTTGGAGCGAAACGGGCAGATTCAGTATGGGCTTGCTATCCGCTGGAGATTGGCAAGGGGAATGGATTATGAAAGAAAATCAACTCAAAACAGATCATAATTGGTACCGCAAGAGTTTTGAGTTGGAAGACAAGGCGACATCGGCATTCGTGTACGTGGCTTCGTTTGGGTATCACGAGCTCTATGTCAATGGAAAAAAGGTAACTGAGAATGTCTTAAATCCAGTTTCCTCTTTCATGAAGAAGCGAATTCCCTATCTGACCTATGACATAGAGAATCTCTTGGAAGAAGGGAAAAATGTAATCGCGGTATGGCATGCAGCAGGTTGGGCGCGCTGGCCCAGGGTAACAGAGATGATGAATCCCCCTTTTGTGTTCAAGGCACAGGCGAAAATCACCACAAAGGCTGATACGCTTCTTCTCGGTACCGATCAGAGCTGGAAATGTAAAAAAAGCCATAGTGAGTATGTGGGAAATTGGGATATACTCGACTTTGGGGGAGAGAAGATTGATGACCGAAAGCGGGAAGATGATTGGAATACGGCAGCGTATGATGACAGGAATTGGGTACACGCGCATGTCTATGATCCCGCGGCCCTCAATGCCCAAATCGAAGGGGACAATATCCTCCTGACCTTGAATAGCAATAAGAGTCGATTCTTAAGGAAGGAATACCAAGCCATTACAGCAGAGCTAAGTCCGCAAATGGTAGAACCACAGGTGCGATATAAAGAGATCGCCCCTGTGGCAGTCGAGAAAAGTAGCGACACTACCTACCTGATTGACATGGGAGAAAACTACACGGGCTTTTTTGAAATAAACCTCTACCATGGGCAGGAGGGGGATTCTGTTCTGTTTGAAATTGCAGATCGAGAGGAGGTGACGTCTTCCTGGAACCAAAAAAGCAAGTATATCTATGGAGCGTCAGGAGAAGGGCGTTTTGCCAATCGATTCAATGTGGCCGGAGGGCGTTGGATTACGGTTTACGGGTTGAAGTATCAACCCGAACTAAAGGATATCAAGGGCTACGTGGTCACCAACGACCGCAGGCAAATCAGTAGTTTTGAAAGTTCCAGCGAATTGCTCAACCGCATCTATCAGGTCAACCTTAATACCCACCTTGCCAATACCATGGATGGGATCATGGTGGATTGCCCACACCGGGAACGAAGAGGTTGGGGCGAAGTGACCGTTGCAGGTACCTATGGCGATGCCCTCCCCAATTTTGAAAGTGGTGCGTTCCTAGACCAGTATATGCAGTACATGCGCGATGCGCAGTTTGAAGATGGCCGCAACCGTGGGATAGTCAATGAGCAGGATCGCCCTTTTTTGATGTGGAAGGCCAATAACCCCATCACCATTTGGGAAACCTATCGCCACTTTGGAGACAAGAAGGTATTGGAAGACAACTATGCCTCCATGCAAAAATGGATGGAGTGGATGCACAATGCTTCTGACTATGCCGAGGGCGGCGCCTTAAAAATAGGCACCCCCGGGAAACGAGAAATGCCAGGCTTGGGAGACTGGTGCACCCCCAGAGGCAATTTCTGGACCAGCAGCAATTCACCCGATGCGGCACATTTCAATAACTGCGTGTATGCCTTTATGCTAGAGTGCGCCATGAACATGGCCAAAGCCATGAAGCTTACCGCAGACGCTAGCATGTATGCGGATCGATTGGCCGTCCAGCGAAGAGCCACTCACCACAACTCTTATCATCCCGAAACGGGACAATACCTGGATGGCAAACAGGTAGACCAGGCATTTGCCTTGCTCACAGGTGTTACCCCTATGAGCGAGCGCTCTAAAGTGCTCCGCCAATTGGAGAACAACCTACTATATACCTTCCCCTATTACGACACGGGCAGTTCTGGACAGGCGCTTTACACCCGTTATTTCATTGAGCATGAACGCATGGACCTCATCTATGAGTTGCTCCGAGACAAAGCCCATCCCAGCTATGGTTACTTTTTGGAGCAGGGCAAAACCACCTGGCCGGAGCGTTGGTCAGCGGTAGGCAACAGCCAGATTCACACCTGTTACACAGGAATAGGGGGATATTTCATCAAGGGTTTTGGAGGCATTCGAACGGCAAAGGAGCAAGTTGGCTATCAGCATTTTGAGTTAAAGCCAGCCCCCGTCGGGAATTTGACGTTTGCAAATACGGAGTTTGAGTCCATGTACGGCACCATTGTTTCTAACTGGAAACGAGAGGAAAATACCCTCACCTATCATGTAGAAATCCCCGTCAACACCACGGCCAAAGTTTTCATACCCGCGACTTACGCCGATGTCGTATCAGAAAGTGGGGTATTGGCTGCTAAATCAGAGGGCGTTGCCTATTTAGGCACCGAAGCCCACAAAGCCGTTGGTAATTATGTACTATATGAATTGGCGTCTGGCCAGTATGATTTTACCGTGGAGGAGATGCCAGATACCTCATTTCCAGATCCCATATCTACTGTAGAAAATCTGGCGACCATCGGCAGGATGAGCGCTTCCTCCATGTTTATAGAAACCGAAAAACTTCCGGGTTTTGAGGCATTTAAGGCCAATGATGCAAACCCAGAAACGAGCTGGCAGGCGGCCTCAGCAGAGGACCAATGGCTGGAAGTCGTATGGCTTAAGCCACAGATATTCAGCCAAGTAGTGATAGATGAGTTGGGCGAAAACATTAGCTCTCACAAAGTGCAATACTGGAAAGAGGGAGAATGGATTGACATTGCTAAGGGGACCGATTGTGGGCTGGATAAGCGCTACAGCTTTGCATCTGTGACGAGTACCAAGTGTCGGCTCCTTATCCCTAATGCTGAATTTCCGGCACTGATTTCGGAGGTTGAAATTAGGTGAATGGGCATGCTCTGAGGGAGAATCGTAGATACACTCCTGTCGTTGAAAGCCTCGGGTGATTTTTCTTGTAAATAGATACCTATGCGTACCGAAATGAATGATTTTAAAGCTTTAGGAGAAGCGATTTCCATTACCTGTAAATCTCTGTTTGCAATTTTTTTCATGAGCATCTCCATAAAGATTATGTACGCTCAGACAACTTCGCTGGAGCAACAATTCAGGAATCCACCTTCCTCGGCAAAGGTCGGTACCATCTGGTTTTGGATAAACGGGAATGTAACCAAAGAAGGTATAATCGCTGATCTGGAAGCAATGAAACGGGTTGGCATTCAAGAAGCGATCATTTTCAACGTAAACCTGGGACATCCCAAAGGAGTTGCCCCCTACTTGGGGGAAGCCTGGCTGGAATTCTTCCATTTTGCGGCTTTGGAAGCCCGGCGCTTAGGGCTTGACCTGGGGTTTCATAATGGCGCTGGATGGTCTTCATCAGGGAGTCTATCCATTACGCCCGAATACGCCATGCAGGAATTGGTTTATTCGGAAATGACTTACCTTGGGGGCGGGGATCCTCACATTCGATTGTCTCAACCTCCCACGCATTTGGGATATTACAGAGACATCGCGGTTCTGGCGTTTCCAAAGCCCCAAAGGGATGTACGTATAGACGACCTTGACCTCAAAATTCTCTCCCATAAGGTGAGAAGTCATTTGCCCCCGGATGATAAACTGATATCGGCCTCAGCGATTATTAACAAGGAAGAGATTGTTGATTTGACTTCCAAACTGAAAAGCGATGGTTTCCTTGAGTGGGAAGCTCCAGAAAAGGAGTGGGTCATATTACGATTCGGCCATACTCCAACAGGTGAAATGAATCGCTTTCCAAGTGAAGGAGGCCAGGGGCTGGAATGCGATAAGATGAATGCTATGGCCGTAGACTTCTTCTTTGAGCACGCGATTATGCCCATCATCGACAGGCTTGATACCCTCGTTGGTACTACCGTATCAAGGTGCCATATAGATAGCTATGAAGTGGGGACGACAAACTGGACGGCTGATTTCGCCAACGAATTTAGAAAACTACGTGCTTATGACTGTCTCCCTTATCTTCCTTCTCTGGCTGGATACTACGTAGAAAGTGGCGAAGAAACGGAGCGTTTCCTTTGGGACTTCAGGCGTACGATTGGAGACTTGATTGCCAGTAAATATTACGGGCGGATGAGTGAGCTGAGCCATCAGTATGGCATGGATTTCTCGATCGAGCCCTATTGGGGGCCGTTTGACAATATGCAAGTGGGAGAAACTGCCGATAGGGTTATGTCGGAATTTTGGAGTGGGAGCCTTGCCTTTTTTGATACGCCTAAGTTTACCGCTTCCATAGCCAAGTTAAAAGGGAATCCCATAGCCGAAGCAGAAGCTTTCACCGGCGTGAGTGGATGGGACCAGCACCCGGCTACCATAAAAGCAATGGGAGATTTAACCTGGGCTCAGGGTATCAATCGCTTTGTCGTACATGGTTATGTTCATCAGCCTTGGGATACAGGGCCGGGGTTGACTCTTCAAAGATTTGGCACACACTTCAATCGCCTAAATACCTGGTGGAATCAGAGCAAGCCCTTTTTTGCCTACCTCAATAGAGGTCAGTTTTTGTTGCAACAGGGTAGATCGGTGGCTGATATCATGGTTTTTACTGGCGAATCATCCCCTAATGATGCATTGTTGATACCTGAAATCAAGGCGCTTGGGTATGATTATGACCTGATTGGCTCCAATCAGATTCTTTCCTTATCGGTTAGCAATGGGATGATAGCTACCAGGGCGGGAGATTTCTATCAAGCATTGGTCCTGCCAGAAACCCACTGGATGACTCCTCAGGTACTGGCTAAACTGAATGAGCTGATAGATTCTGGGGGTACCATCATTAGCTCAAGGCCCAAGAAATCTCCTAGTCTCACCAACTACCCGCACTGTGATGAAGAAGTGCTATTCCTCACAGACGAATTATGGAATACTGGGCGGATTAAAGAAACTTCCGTAGTCCAATTCCTAAAAAATGGCTCGCATCCACCTGACTTTTCTATTGAACAGGGAGATAGGGAATCCATCGATTTTATTCATAGAAATACAGAAAATGCGGATATTTACTTTTTGGTTAACTCTCTAGACCAAGGCCGCGAACTGAAGTGCAGATTTAGGATATCAGGGAAACAGCCTGAGTTTTGGGATGCCGAAACAGGAGATGTCTCAATGGCACCTGTGTGGCAAGATAATGGGGATGGGACGACGACCGTTTCTGTCCCATTTAGTCCAAAAGGAACTGTGTTCGTGCTCTTTAGGGAACCTCCTAAGTTGCCTGTGAATATTGTGGAAGCTGATATTACGATTTACGATCCCCAATCTTGCCCCCTGCCTAATCTGAGAATTGAAAAAGCAGAATACGGTACCTTTTTACCTAATGGCCTGGTTGATGTTACAGATGTCGTTAACGCGAAAATCAAACAGAATAAGCTCAGGGTGCAAGCGACCCGAAACCTCTGCTACTGTGATCCGGCTCCAGGGTATGTAAAAGAATTACGGATTCGGTATAAGGTGGGAGCGGACGTGCTGGAAAAAAAGGTAAGGGAGTTGGAATGGCTAGACCTGGATGCTTCGGACAAAGGAAAGCTGGAAATCCTACAAGCTGTTTTTGGGAAATTTGAGCGAGGCCTTGCTGGGATTCCTCCCGTCTATCCAGCCCATGACATTACCGATAAAGTGAAGGCGATGCTCGCCTCAGGAATATATGAGATTCCGGTCAACCCCTCTTTATGTGCAGAAGTAGTTTCCCATACTGCACACGCACTGAGGGTGACGTACACCAGCCATGACGAGCCAAAAACAGTTACAGCCAAGAATGGTGAAGTTTTGAAGCTCACAGAAACGAGGGTTGAGCCACGGATAGAGGTTAGAGAGGGTTCCTACCATTGGGTCACGCCGTTTGCTGGGGGAATCACTTTTCGATCCTCTACAGGAAAAATATCATCTTACCAGATGGATTATGTCCCGCCACCTATTGAATTGAAGGAAAGTTGGGACGTAGTTTTTCCCTTACATCACCAATCTCCCAAACACACACACTTCGATTCATTGCGCTCTTGGGCTTATTCGGAAGATAAAGCAATCCGATACTTTTCAGGAACAGCTATCTATATCAGGGAGGTTATGCTCCCTCCGGAGTTTCTTCAACGGGAGTATTCGTTAGTATTGGACTTGGGGCGAGTGAAGGAGATTGCCGAAGTTTTTATCAATGGAGAGAAAGTAGATATTCTATGGAAAGCCCCTTTCACCCTAAATCTTGATGGGTACGTCAGCGTAGGTTCTAATACATTGGAGGTGAAAATCACCAACCTATGGCCCAATCGTCTAATAGGAGACGAACACTTACCTCTGGATTATGAACGTCGGGGACCGCATGTGGAGAAATGGCCTGATTGGCTGCAAGCCGATGTAAATCGGCCTACAGAACGAACAACATTTGCCGGATATAAGCACTGGGACAAGGATGACAACCTGCTGCCCTCAGGTTTGCTAGGGCCCGTAAAGATTATAATTTCGAAAGTAGGGAAGTTGGACGTTGAATGAGACTTAAAAGAAATTCCCATTTCTATTTCGCCTCTAACCTAACCCTAACCGTTTCTAACCCTTTACCTTTTATCTCAACTTCTACCTCACCCTTCTCCCCCGTACTTTGCAAAATCATCAAGGCTTTTCCGTTAAATACGCGGCGCACATTCAGTTTGGTGGAGCTAAGATCAAGTGGGTCGCCATTGTCTAGTCCGATATTTCTTGCGGGTCCCGCAATCTCAAACTCAAGCATATCATCTGCATTGGGGACAAAATTTCCCTCAGCGTCGAGGATGTTGACCTCGAGATGTACACAACTTACCCCATCGGCCCTAAAGGCCTTTTTGTCTGTGATGACCTCTATATGTGTGGGAGCGCCTGCGGTCTTTACGATTTGTTCGCTTACTACCTCACCCTGGATTCGGGCGATGGCCTTTAGTTCACCCGGTTCATAGGGGACGTCCCAGGACAGATTTTGCTTCCCGACATTGGCCTGTGCCCCCAGGGATGATCCGTTAAGGTATAGCTCTACTTCCTCTGAATTTGAATAGGCCCAAACAGGAATTACCGTCCCTTCTTTTCCAGGCCAGGTCCAATGAGGCAGTATGTGAACCATCGGTTTACTTGTCCACTGGCTTTGATAGAAGTAAAAATGATCTTTGGGGAAACCACACAAATCAATGATGCCAAAATTGAAAAACCTCGCTGGCCATCCTTTTATGGATTCTCCCAAATAATCAAATCCTGTCCACCGAAATTCTCCCGCCACATAATCCAGGCTGTCAGTTCTTCGCCAGGAATCACGAGCGCTAATCCTGACGCTTGAGTTATCATAAGAAGACGAGTAAAACCTGGACGTAAACTCAGGAAAGACCTCTTCTTCGGTTAAATCCGGCACCCTGATTCCCTGATGGGGGGAGCGCATTTCAGTCTTGGTTTGGTAGTATCCCCGGGTTTGAAATGAATGAGGAATCTCCGTGGCGATAAACTTTCGATTGGGATAAACGGCCTTATCCTTTTCATAAAATACCGATCCTCCTCCTCCATTATAGCCAGTTACATCCAGCAAGGAGGAGAAGCCGGAAGCATTGGCCAGGTGGATGAAGCAACAGCCTGCCGTTATCGGGCGGGTAGAATCCAAACGGTGTACTGTCTCCATAAGAGGCTTGAGGCGCTCTGGGCCTTCGGGATAGCATTGGTCGGGAATCTCATTGCCTACACTCCACATAAAAATGCTGGGGTGATTTCGATCGCGAATGATGATATCAGCTAAGTCCTGTTGCGCCCATTGCTCAAAGTGCTGATGATAGCCATGTTTTACTTTGCCCTGATCCTTATATTTCACCCAAGGCCAAGAAGCAATCCATTCATCAAAAACCTCATCCATCACTAGGAAGCCCATGGTGTCAGCCATGTGATAGAATCCAGGGGAAAAGGGATTGTGCGCCGTCCGGATGGCATTGCAACCCATTTCCTTGAGAAGTTTTAGCCTTCGGTACAGCACATCGTCTGGTACAGCCGCGCCTACTGGGCCGCCGTCATGGTGGTTGTTGACTCCCTTGACCTTTATATTTTCCCCATTTAGCCAAAAGCCCGACTCAGTTTCAAATCGAATCTCTCGGACCCCAAAGGGGGTTTCATATTCATCAATCACCCCAGACCCAGAAATGAGTTTGGTATGGAGGACATACATATTCGGGGTATCCAAAGACCACAAAGAGGGATGGGTGATCGCGACCTGTTGTTGGATCTTGGCCTGCTCATTTCCATTAAGGAATTGGGCTCCTTCCACTTTTGCCACCTCATGTCCTGCTTGATCAAGGATGGTGGAAATGACTTGTACCTCGGCATCTTTTGATGTGGTGTTGTCGATGCTGGTCTCAATCTTTATGCTTGCGTTTTCTCTACTGATGTCTTCAGCTACCACGTAGGTACCATGCTGAGCCACAGCGATTTTGTGCTTAACGTTAAGCCAGACATTTCGGTAAATACCAGCTCCCGTATACCATCGACTGTTGGGCTGAGCAGAGTTACCGGCTTTGACGACTATTAGGTTTTCCTTTTGGGATAAATAGGGGGTCAAATCATAGGTGAATCCCACATAGCCACTCGGTCTTTTGCCCAAGTGATGGCCATTAATCCAAACCTCGCTGTTACTCATGACCCCATCAAAGGTGATGGAGATATTCTTTCCTGCCCACGCTGGATCATACTCAAATGTTTTTCTGTAGAAGCCTACTCCTCCAGGATAAAAGCCTCCAAAATGCCCAGAGGGATTATCTTGTTCTATTTCCCCTTCTATGCTCCAATCATGAGGAACCTGGACTTCGGACCAGTCGGAATTGTCAAAACTGGGCATTTCTGATCCAACCCCATCGTCGAGCAAAAACTCCCATCCAGCATTGAACAGGGATGTTCTCGGAGATCTATCTCGACCATCTTTATATTCGCTACAGGAGAAAGAGTAGATACAAAGGGCGATAAATAAAATTAGAAGCTTGGTAATTTTCATTGGTTAATTAGTTGGTATTCGATTGACCATCCATCTCCCGAAGCTCAGCATGGGTCATCGAACTTTCACCAGGCATGGACAAAAGCTTAGTACTAAGGAGTCCAGATCTAGGTGAAAAAAGGACAACTGGTAATTATGGTTGACCGAGACACATGCATAGCTAGCGGTAGAACAGGCCGAAGAGATAGCGACCTATGTCACACTTTTCCCATCTCCCCTCTTCATGAAGGGTGGAGACTTTTGTGGATATAAGGTTTGGAAACACCAAGAGAGTAAGCGGCGGACCAAAGTAGCTTCTAGTTCAATTTGCCTGCCCAAAGACAAATTGCTAACCCTTTGATCCTGGTATCAAGATTTTCCAAAACGATTGAATGCAGAGCTTAAACTCCAATCTAGATAGGTTTAAAACTAAGGGGAATCAGCTGCGCAGTCCGAATTTGAAAATTGCATCTCGATGTCGAAAGTTATGATTTTTCCGATATCAACAAAATAAGAGCTGAAAAGATTCAATTCATTTCCTACTACTTCTCTCCCCTACTCTTTCTTCTTAAAGCCAAGGTCGCCATTTAGAGCAATCCGCACCATCCAAAAGGCCTTCCATAACCGAGTATTCTGAGCATGCGGCTCATGAATTGCCATTTTATCCAAATTGGGACAGCTCTCAGCTGAAGACCACAAAGTGAAGGAAACCTTTCAAAGCGAAATCGTGGCCCAAGGCGCCACAGAGCACATAAATGCTTCTGACTTCCTCAATTCGCAAGGGGTGTTATTTACTAAAAAAACCTGATTTTTATCGCCAAAAAGTGCAACAAAATTCCCACAAAGTGCATTTATGCAGCCCAGCACATGCACTACCTTTATGTAAAGGAACAAATCAGGTCTCAGTAGATCATTCATCTTTAAGAAATCATATGCTCATTTTTTCCAAAGAGGTTTGACCTGGGCAGATCCTTTCAAATAACTACTACTAACTACTAGCTTATGCCTAGCTCTACATCTTACCCGTCCACTCAAGCACCCGAGGCCCTTGCCTCACCCGCTTGGCTATGTACAAAGAATTATTTTAGGGATTATTCAAATCCTGGCGATCCCGCTAATTCTGGTACAAAACTCAGTCTATCAATTTATTTCAACGAACACTGAAGTTTGATCGAAAGGGAGTTCAGGCCCAAGATCTCACCTTCTAGCATGAAACATAATCCTTATCACTTAAGCCTTGCAAACACAAGGCAAGGACGCTTTTTATGTGCTAAGTGTGCACTACTACCTATCCTCAAAAAATTTGACCTATGAAGAGGTTCATTTGTTCATCTTTCCTAGTTTGTATTGGCTGGTTTTTGCTCTCCTCCAATGTATATGCGCAAAGCAAACAGGTTAGAATAACCGGTCGAGTCAGCGATCAATCAAGCAATGATTTTTTAGCTGGTACCAGGATCATTGTTGAAGGAACGACCCAAGGCACTATTACAGAAATAGATGGAAGATATAGCCTAGTTGTCCCAGGACCTGATGCGGTATTGGTTTTTTCGTTCATTGGGTATGAGGGGCAAAAAATTCGCGTGGGGGAACAGCGGGTCATCGATGTAGAATTAAGCCCTAAAGCAGTAGAGATTGGTGAAGTAACCATATCGACCCAAGCAAGGGGACAAATAGGTGCCCGGCAGCAGCAGATTAACTCAAACACCATCAAAAATGTGGTGGCCTCTGACCGCCTTCAGGAGAACCCCGATGCAAATGCGATCGAGGCCATTGGACGACTGCCAGGCCTATCCGTAATACGCTCCGGAGGAGAGGGCAACCAGCTGATAGTCAGAGGCATGCAACCACAATACACCAATGTCACCCTGAACGGAATCAACTTAGCAGGTGGTCAGTCAAATTTGAGAGGCATCTCTCAGTTTGCTCTTCAAGGCGCTGAGGTATACAAATCCTTGACCCCAGACTTAGAGTCTAATGCCGTGGGAGGTACCATTAACCTGACCACCCCAGAAGTACGGGATGGCCTCCACTACAACTTCCTTGTACAAGGGGGATACAACGATCTCAATTCCTACTTCGGTAACTATTTGGTGCAGGGAGAAATCAGCAACCGATTCTTTAATAAGAAACTCGGTGTCTCACTGATCGGAACGGCCGAGCAGGTAAATAGAAGTGTAGAGACAATGAGTGCCAGCTACGGTATAATCGGACAAGAAATTGACATATTAATCAATCGATCTAGCCTCAATCTGATTGAACGAACTAATACCCGACGCTCGCTCAACTTATCACTCGATTACCGCCTCAATTCTTCAACTACCCTGAAATTTAATGGGATTTATGCCTACTCTAATACCAACACCCAAAGGCAATCCAAAAACTATACTCATACTGGGGCAGGAGCAGTCAGTTATAGCATGCAGTATACCCCGATAAATGAAAGGGTAACCCTGCACACCTCCATGAGTGGCCGTACCAATACCAACTTCCTGAATATGGTGCTGGACTATGGTTTTGTATTTTCAAACAACACAACCAATACACCCAACTCGAGAACCTGGGGCTTTGGGGTGAGGAATGCATCAAATTCCGATATCACCACCGTTGAAATGCGCCGGATGAGTCCAGAAGAACTTATACCCTTGTTTACCGATGAGGAAGTAGGCCTAGAAAATACTGCCAGTAACGCCTTCACCGTATCCAATACCGAAGGCTTCAATCGGGACATTACGGGCTACCTTGACGTCAAGACACCGATCAAGGTAGGCAACTGGATCACCGGACATATCAAGTTCGGAGGCAGGTATCGACAGAAGAGCCTGTTTTCGGACGTTTTGAGTGGTAGAGCTACCCTCAACAACTTCAATGATGAATTGTGGTACAATGCCTTGCCAGATCTTCAGCGAATCACTCCTCAAGAAGCTGCCTATTCTCTCGTTGGATTTGACGCCTACCAAGTTCCAAGCTTTCTAGATGGCTCATTCAACTACGGCACCTACTTTGACTTTGACAAGCTCAATCGAAATACAGACTGGTGGACAAACTACTCAGATTCGCTTTTTGCCGAAGGACTTGATGTTTGGTTTCCCTTGGTAGGAGGAAAGTCCCAAGCTCTTGGTTTTACCCAGCAGTTAGAGCGCAGCATGTTTAACGATCGAGACATTGTTCAGGACTACTATGCTGGCTACGCCATGGCTGAGGTAAATATTGGCAAGTGGGCGATGTTGTTACCTGGGTTTCGCTACGAAAGAACGGATGCATTGATGAATGGATTGCTCTCTATTCTACCTGATGAGAACTCTATACCCAACATCACCGAGCCCATTGTTGGCAATGACACCACAGCAAGGAGGATAGATGAGTTTTTGCTTCCCATGGTCCACCTTCGGATCAAGCCTGCCAAATTTGTATATCTACACTTGGCTTATACCCAGTCTCTTAGCCGACCCAGTTTCAACCAAATCTCCCCTAACATCTTTGTCGACCCAGGATCAGCACCTGGAGTATTCAAATCTAAAAACCCTGAGCTTAGAACAGAACACTGGACCAACTATGATGCCCAACTAACCTTCCACAACCAAAAAATCGGACTGCTCTCCGTGAGTGGATTCTACAAAACGGTGGTGGATAAAATCTGGAATCGGGAATTCACACGGATCAAAGGAGACCCACTCGTTAGGTTTTATGGAGAGAGAGATGTAGTAGACATGGATATTTGGGAAAACCATCCGTTTACGGTGACTTTACGCGGGGCTGAATTTGAATGGCAAACTTCCTTCTGGTATTTACCAGGCATATTCAAGCATTTTACCCTCAACGTGAACTACACTTTCACCGATAGTGAAACCAAATATCCCAATTCTCGGCTAGAACAAGTCACTCCTGAAGGAGGTGGACGCCCGGTTACCGTTCGAATCGACTCTGTCATTGCGGGCCCCATGCTATTCCAACCCAGGCACATTGTCAACACCTCGCTTGGATTTAACTACAAGGGCTTCAATACTTGGCTCTCCTACCAGTACAATGGCCAAATATTTACTTCCAAGAACTTCTTTGTCGACGAATTGGACGGGGTAAGGGAAAACTTTTATCGCGTTGATCTTCAAATGGCTTACAGCATCCCAAGCAAGATCCCTGGCAAGCTACAAGTGCTGGGCAATATCGCCAACATGACCAACTTCAATGAAGTCTCACGCCTCAGAGGAGACTCACGCTTTACCTATCGAGAGGCCTATGGCTTCACCATCGATATGGGGATACGATACAGATTCTGACCAACCTAATTCTTAACCTCAATTTTCCTACGATGAAAAAAAATT
This sequence comes from uncultured Bacteroidia bacterium, assembly GCA_964521065.1. Taxonomy (GTDB): domain Bacteria; phylum Bacteroidota; class Bacteroidia; order J057; family J057; genus CAYVAP01. The sequence goes on from CAZFPQ010000002.1 coordinate 61,047, forward strand.
ACAACTACTATTTGTCACTTTTACTCACGTGCCTGATGGCATCCAGTAGTCTTGTTGCCCAAGACACATTGGATGTCACACCAGGACAGGGGACACTAAATGCGGCCATCGATGCCAACTTAGGTACCAAGATTTACCGACTTCAAGCAGGGGCTTATTACGGATTAGATAAGCCCATCGAAAATGTAGACTACCATCTACAGATCGTTGGGGAGGACGTAAACATCTACACCGGCACACAGTTACCCGCCACCCTTCAGACTGGCTCACAAGCCTCTGGTGCCCCATTAGCGAGAATGTTTGATGCCAAAGGAGATCTGACCTTAAAGAATCTTTACTGCATGAATGTGGATCTCAATGGTGCAATAGGACAGCGGTTTATCCGACAAGCTGACTCTGGGGCATTTGTAAAGATTAGCAACTGTATCATCGATCCCTTGGGTGATACCCACGGCATTGAATTAACTGGAGGTTCTAATGATCTGTTCTTCACCGATAACCTCCTTTTGCGGCACGGAAAAAATCGGGTTCAACGAGATGGCCACCTATTCAGGATCACCGTGGGCTCAGCCCCTACGGGAGCAGATACAGTTTGGATCGAGAACAACACCTTCTTTGGAATTGGGGTGTTCTTTATCTGGGGTAACTGGACCAGAGACAATAACATGATTTTCGTTAATCACAATACCTTCATCCACCATGAAGGAGAATGGATTAACTCTGTATTTACCAGGGAGTTGTTTCATACCAACAACTTGATGATGGACATCAGCATGATTCCCATCCAAGATGCAACAGGGGTATTGCCAGGAAAAGATCCAAATTTTCCCAAACGACAGCTGATCATGTCGGATAGTCTACCAGGTGAGGCTTTGCCGGTGCAGAGGACATCTTATGTACATTATAACAGCCTTTATCGTACGCCTGACTGGTTCCCAATTTTGGATCAGTGGAATGACTCTTTGAAGAAACTAAACTTGGATACGGCTTTCTTCCAACCCTTGATGTGGGACGGAGCCACTCCAGAAAATTATGGCGTGGATCCCATGCTAGCGATGATGGATTCCAAGGAACCTCAGATCTTCAACTTTGTCAACAACAATGGGGATACCCTCACCAATAGCAACTTCCCTAACTTTTCATACGGGAGTATGACCTATGGCAAAGATCCCTTGTTCAACGAAGACTCTATATATCGCAAATCGCAGCTCTATGCTGCCATGGCTTTCAACGTCTCCCTTAGAGATCAACTTGGATACCCAAATCCAACACTCTTGACAGATCGCATTACGGCGCAGGAAGATTGGTGGTGGGATCCAGACGGAGACATCAGCCTTAACGATGTTTTCCCCGTTTTTGACGGCAGCTATACAGACCCTGCAACTCTCACGGGCTCCATTGAGAGCATGCCCTTGGGAGACCTAAACTGGTATCCTTCTGAAAAAGCGATTTGGGATACCCTTAGCACAGACGTGTTTGAGTACATGAAAGCAGGTAATACCGCTCCCTTCCGCTTTGCTACCAACATTGCCGATCTTGACTATAGCGCCCTGCCTTCTCGGATTTATCCTACTGTAGTGACTCACTCTGCCACCGTAGAGTTTACCCTAGAGACAGCCGAAACGGTCGAGATTTCCTTGTACAACACGGCAGGACAGCAAATCCAGACCCTTCAAGGAGGCAAAAAAGCTCCTGGTACACACCAAGTCCAATTTGACCGTGGGGGAATGGCAGCAGGTGTATACGTTTGCATCATTAAGGCTGGTAGTACTGGTGCCGCACATAAGATAATCGTGTCCGACTAATTTTTTCTCTGAGTTAATGTGTTGAATGCCCCACATGATCTTTACACAATTTTGGCAAAACAAATCAGTTGTCATTTGCGGTAAAGGTTATGTGGGCATCATTCCCCTCCTGTCAACAAATCAGCATATACCATTCCTTGCTTAAAGCTTTCTTAGGAATCATATATTCCGGGATAAATTCTACGTTAATCTATTACTACTGCCATGCTAAGACATTTATGCATAATGTGCTACCTATGCTTGACTTCAAGTATTGGTTTAGCGCAGATCGATGTAAGCGAGTCGATGGATCACGAGTTGGGGCCAGGTTTTGCGATTCCCAATAATACGTCCAGGTTTACTGGATCTATGAACAATCACATCTCTGGACAGGAGAACATCTTAAGCTATAAAAACCATCAATACATCGCCTTCTACAACGACGAGCGCAAGGTAGTCGTAGGCCGCAGGGATTTATGTGGTGATCTTTGGGAGTTACTTGTATTGGACGACTATGTTCAAACGCTCAATGACAGACATAATCACATTAGCATGGGCATATGTGAAGGCGATGGAACCATTCATTTGACTTTTGACCACCACGCCCATAACCTTCGCTACCGGGTCTCCACGCTAGGCCTTGCGGTTAATCCTGAAAAATATGCCTGGGAGGCTAGCCTGTTTGGTCCAATCCAGAACAACTTGGTGGAAGGGATGGCAGAAATACGGGTGACCTACCCGGTTTTCGTGTCCAGTAAGGATGGGCATTTGAATTTTTCCTGGCGTAAGGGAGGGTCGGGTAATGGCGAATCAAGAATCGCTTTTTACAACGGCAAAACGCACACTTGGGAAAACGTTCACACCTTCGTAGATGCAGGGGGAACCTACCAGGACCCCTACCTTAGCGGCAGTTCTACCAGTAGGAACGCCTACCACTTCGATTATGTGTACGACGATAAAAATGTACTACATGCCAGTTGGGTCTGGCGAGAAGGTTCACAATCTGGATTTAACCACGACATCGCTTATGCCTGGTCGCCTGATTATGGATTTACCTGGTACAACAACGACAGCGTCAAAATCGCCGAGTACTCAGACACCAATCCTTCCTATATCAGCTACAACAGTCCAGGCTTGCACGTCTGGACCTTAGATAGCCGCTACGGCATGATCAATGGCGGAGGTCAGACGATTGACCACCTAAACCAGCCTCACCTCATTGCCAGACACCGGATACAGCCAGAGGAATTTTCCTCCCCTCGCTACGCCAATTCCAGCGATGGCAGCTTTTTCCACTATTGGAGGGATACCGTCGGGGTCTGGCATCAGCAGCAAATCCCATTTTATGGGAGTAGAACTAAGCTATATAGCGATGCTTTTGGCAACCTATATATGCCATACGGCACCAATCGACTAAGAGTAGTCGTAGCAGAAGCTTCTGACCACTGGACAAGCTGGACCCAGCTATACCAAGCCAATAGAGTTACTCAGCGGAACGAGCATCATGCAGACCGCAACAGACTCAAGCAGGATGGAGTGTTTACCGTTGTCAGTCACGAATTTGATGGAGCGATTACAGATGGTCCTATGTTTGTCACAGACTTTAAGTTCAACCTGAATCAAAATAGTCATATTCAACTTGACCCTGAAGCAGACACCTACGTACGGGCAGATTCATTTAGTAACCAAAATTTTGGAAGAAGCAGTAGCCTGATCGTTAAAGACAACTTACAAAACTCATTTGACCGTCAAATCTTTTTGCGTTTTGACCTCAATCAGCTTGCCGACTTGTCAGTATCAAACATCCAAAAGGCAGAGCTAGTCATGGATGTCAAAACTAGGCAAAATGCGTCCCCAGGAGAAACGTATGACCTATATAAGATCGATGACGATAGCTGGAATGAAGACAGCATCAACCTAGACAATGCCCCTGTTCCAAGCACCTTGCTACAAACCATAGAAGGAGATTCCATTCAAATGCGCTGGGACCTTACCCAGGAAGTCATCTCAGAGTGGTCCGCTGATGGGCGCCTATCACTTTCTTTAAGCAACAGTACTGAGGGAGGGAATTCGATTATTCACTTCTTTTCAAAAGAAGCTTCTGCCAATGGCTTAGGTCCTAGACTGGAAATCATTGCCGACTCTTCCTGCAGCCAGACGATTATGGCCACGACCAAGACGACTACAGATATCGACGACACTAATTTTGGCAAGCCTGCTACCCTATCTCCCAATCCAACAACAGGGATACTTAACCTACATCTTCACCAGGAGCATGCTACAGAGCTAAAATGGGAGATTAGCGACCTACAAGGCCGGTTACTTCGCAAGTCCAAATCACACCTGTCCTCTGCTTCAGCCACCCATCGCATTGATGTCCGTGAATTACCCAAAGGCATTTACCTATTCTACCTTTATTCCGATCAGGGATCTCTATTCACTCAAAAAATCATGAAACTTTAGCTTGTATTTGGGAAAGGAAGGAGAGGTTTTTCAGTCAATGAAAGTCACATTCTCGACCTCACCTATCCAATTAATAACCCAATGTTGTGGTTTGGAAACCGTTCTTTCGAGTAGATTTTCCCATGGTTTATTAGCTGGCGTCGAATAGCCCAAGTCCGAAATTGCCTGAAAGGCTATGGGGAATGTTGCCACCCTTTTGTGGATAGAGCCCAGCCCAGCTGGGCTTTACTTTTTCTGTTTTGGTACCTGTTCTGTATTGTCGAGATTACTCCTCATCATGGTCGAGATCATTTGGCTTCAAAAGGGTATTTTCTCTAATCTCGGTAGGTTTGAAACCGGTTTTCTTCTTAAAAAGTCGACTGAAATAGTGGACGGATTCGAAACCTAGCTCATATCCAATCTCCTTGATGCTTTTCTGAGTGGTAAGGAGCAGTTCTTTGGCTCGCATAATTTTCAGTTCAAGATGATATTGATGAGGCGAGACCCCTGTATAGTTTTTGAACATCTTACGAAGATACGCGTAGCCAACCCGATGCTCTTCAGCAAAGGCCTGAAGATCAACCTTATCCTCTAGGTTCTCGCGCATATGGAAACGAGCTTTTTGAATTACTTTTTCAATGTGCTTGCCTGAGAGGTTACGCTTCTTTTGAAAAGTAATCAGGTATCCCAGCAGCTTGATGACGAGCCCAGAACAAATTTGCTGGAACCCTGGCTCTTCCTTCTGGGCGAGGTCAAAAATTTTGTAGTAGGTATCTAATAATTCCTCTCTTATTCCACAGTGGATCACCGATGGCTTGGATGCGAAAACAGATTGGTTAAGCAGTTTTTCGGCCAGCTCTCCTTCAAACCCAATATAATGTTCCACCCAACCGACTTTTTTCAAAGGCCTATATCGATGCCAATCGCCCGGCCGCACAATCAAAAGGCTTCCTGGTCTGATGGGAAACTTGCCAAACTCGTTTTCCAGTACTCCATTTCCCTCAGTAATGTAATTGATTTGATACTCTTGAAGGACTCGCCCTCTACTCCAATGAAAATAATATCCAGTTGGATGATCCAAGGAGGGATAGACGGTTTTGGGAGCAATGTTAGCTTTTCCAGCAACATTGAGATATAGGCCCCAATTCTTATCCTCCTCGCCAGCAGTTAAATAGGTGAAAAAATCTTTCATATTGGTCCAAAAAGTGCAAACAAAAGTACACTTTATTAATTGATAATCCCTGGTTATCAACCTATTATTGTATAAAGGATCATTCAATAAGGTAGACAAAAAATAAGCGGATTGCTAAAATTATGAACGTAAAGTCGTTTTCTCATGTGGAATATCTCTGGGACGAAGCGAAAGCTTTGGAACTCGATGGAGATGAGGTGGCTCTCTTCCTATACCGGTCCAATATTCTGGGTGCAGACTTGCGCATCACCAATTTTGGTGGCGGCAATACCAGCTGCAAAACCGTTGAGAAAGACCCTTTAACCGGGCAAGAGACAGAGGTAATGTGGGTAAAAGGTTCGGGGGGTGACATTGGTACCCTCACCCGGGCGGGGATCGCGGGCTTGTATACCGACCGGCTAAGGGCATTAAAGAATATTTATCGAGGTCTCGAACACGAAGATGAAATGGTTGGGCTATTCTACCATTGTATTTACGACCTAGATAGCCGGGCCCCTTCTATCGATACCGCATTGCATGGCCTTCTTCCTTTTAAACATATAGATCACCTTCATCCGGACGCACTTATTGCCATAGCGGCGGCAGAAGACAGCCAAGCCATCACCAAGGAAATATGGGGAGATAGCATGGGATGGATTCCCTGGCAGAGGCCTGGCTTTGACCTGGGACTACAATTAGAAAAATGCCTCAACGAAAACCCTGGTATTCGAGGTATTGTCCTAGGTGGGCATGGCTTATTTACCTGGGGAGACAGCTCCTATGACTGCTACATGAATAGCTTGGAGGTAATTGAGCAAGCTTCTGTATACATTGAAGAGCGTCTAGGGAAGGAAAGACCCGTTTTTGGAGGACCTAAAATAGAAAGCTTAGAGGAGGGAAGTCGTAAAAAGCAGGCGGCCAAACTGGCTCCTATTCTTAGAGGTCTTTGTTCCAGTGAAAAGCGAATGATTGGCCACTTCACTGACGATGAAAGGGTACTTGCCTTTATCAATAGCCACGACTTAGACAAATTGGCCCCGCTAGGCACTTCTTGTCCAGATCACTTCCTACGCACCAAAATCCAACCCTTGGTCTTAGATCTAGCCGCAGATGCAGATCTAAGTCTGGTAGATGAAGTTAAAGCCCAGCTCATACCCAGCTTTGAACAATATCGCCGGGAATATGCCGAATATTATGAAAGCTGTAAGCATCCCAATAGTCCCGCTATGCGCGACCCAAATCCAGTGGTCATTTTATATCCTGGCGTGGGCATGTTTACTTTTGCAAAAAACAAACAAACTGCGCGGGTGGCGAGTGAGTTTTACCTCAATGCCATCAATGTCATGCGGGGGGCTGAAGCCATCTCCAAGTACACAGCCCTTTCTAGGCAAGAAGCCTTCAACATCGAATACTGGCTTTTAGAAGAAGCCAAATTACAACGTCAGCCAGCAGAAAAACCCCTTTCGCGTAAAGTTGCCCTGATCACCGGTGCGGGAGGAGGAATTGGCAAAGCCATAGCTGACAAACTAGCCAAGGAAGGAGCCAATGTGGTCCTAACAGATATTTCCGAAGAGCGACTGGTCGAGGCCAATGCATCCTACAAAAGGGATGTTTCAACCTACTCTAAATGCAACGTTCGCAGCAAAGAAGACATTCAAAATGCATTTGAGCATGCATGCTTAGAGTTTGGGGGAGTTGACATAGTTGTCCACTCTGCAGGATTGGCCATATCGAAGTCTTTGGAAGATCATAGCGAATCAGATTGGGACATCCTTCAAGACGTTCTCGTAAAAGGTCAGTTTTTATTGGATCAGGAGGGTGTACAGATCATGCGGAAGCAAGGGATTGGAGGTAACATCGTGCACATTGCATCCAAAAATGGGTTGGTATCTGGCCCCAATAATGTGGGCTATGGCACGGCCAAAGCTGCCCAGCAGCATATGACTCGATTATTGGCAGCCGAATTGGGCAAAGAGAAAATCCGCGTCAACACGGTCAATCCTGACGGGGTGATCGTAGGCAGTAAAATTTGGGAGGGAGATTGGGCTAAAGGGCGAGCAAAGGCCCATGGGATTTCAGTAGAGGACCTACCTGCCCACTATGCCAAAAGAAACCTTATAAATGAGATCATATATCCAGAAGACATTGCCAATGGAGTGTTTGCCTTAGTAGGCATACTGGACAAGAGCACCGGCAATACCATAAATGTAGATGGAGGCATGGCCCCTGCCTTTGTCAGATAGATTAGTAGTAGTAGTCTTTTTATTTGCACACACATCGGTCGGGGAAACGTAGTTCCCCGACCCTTTTACCGCCCTCAATGAACCACTATGCATATATCCCGAGATCAAATTGAGTCCATCAATAAAACATCCTACGCGGAGCATTATAAGCAGCTAGAAGTGCTAAGTAGTCAGCTTGATAAGCGGGGATTAAACGTAGAGCAGTTAATAAAAAAGATCGAGTCTTTTCAGGTTGCCATCCCTAGCTGGGCCCTTGGCGCCGGAGGGACTAGATTTGGACGATTCTCTTTTGGCGGAGAACCTTCCAATCTGGAAGAGAAAATAGATGATATCGGGATCATCCACGCCATCACCCAATCAGCCGGAGCTATTTCTTTGCATATCCCTTGGGATATTCCCCAGGACCCCAAAGCTATCCAAGAGCGAGCAGCTTCACATGGGATTGTATTTGATGCCATGAATTCCAATACATTCCAAGATCAGCCTAACCAGAAATTTAGCTACAAATATGGCTCTCTGGGGAACCGAGATTCCTCCGTAAGAGCAGCGGCAGTAACGCATAACAAGGAAGTAATCGACATGGGAGTCTCCTTAGGCTCCAAAAGCCTAACCGTCTGGTTATCAGATGGGTCATCTTTCCCTGGGCAGCTAAACTTTCGGAAGGCTTTGGCTAGGACTTTGGAAAGTCTCAAAGAGATTTATGCCTACATGCCTGATGACTGGAAACTTTACATAGAGTATAAGCCATACGAGCCCAGCTTTTACAGCACGGTAATACAGGACTGGGGAACTTCTCACCTTTTGGCCAATGAATGTGGAGAAAACGCCTATTGCCTCGTGGACCTTGGCCATCATCTTCCCAATACCAACATTGAACAGATTGTTGCGACACTACTCTGGCGGGGAAAGCTGGGTGGCTTTCATTTCAATGATAGCAAGTATGGCGATGACGACCTGACCGTGGGTAGCCTCAAGCCCTATCAACTCTTCTTGATTTTCAACGAGTTGGTGTATGGCATGGAAAACAACGAAGCCAACAATCCCGATCTGGCATGGATGATAGACGCCAGTCATAACGTCAAAGACCCTCTCGAAGACCTTCTTCAAAGCCTGGAAGCCATTCGGCTTGCCTATGCCCAAGCCTTGATCGTAGATAGAGATGAGTTAGATCATTTAAGAGGTCAAAATGAAGTAGTCCTTACCCAAGAATTGCTACAGGATGCCTACCGTACAGACCTAAGGCCTCTGGTGAGGGAGGCCAGACGCAGATCTGGAGGTGCCCTTGACCCCATTCACTGCTACAGAAAGGCTGAGATCCGTAAAAGTCTAATTGCCGAAAGAGGCTGGGAAACCATCGCAACAGGATTATAATGAAAGTAAGGGGCATCTTCGATATCGGAAAAACCAACAAAAAGTTCTTTCTCTTCGATGAGAGCTTGAAGGAGGTATACAGGGATTATACCCGTTTTGAGGAAACTCAAGACGATGAAGGTTTTCCTTGCGACGATGTTGTAGCCATCAAGAGCTGGATTGGTGAGATCTTCCGGCAAGTCTCACAAGAAGGTCAATTCGAAATCGTATCCCTCAATTTCTCTGCTTATGGAGCCAGCTTTGTCCACCTAGACAAAGAAGGGAAGGTAATTGCCCCCTTGTATAACTATCTAAAGCCTTACCCAAAAGATCTTTTGGATTCTTTTCATCACAAGTATGGAGAGGAATTGAATCTGGCCACTGAGACGGCATCTCCCCCCCTAGGAATGCTCAACTCTGGGCTTCAGCTATATTGGCTCAAGCATACACATCCCGAGAAATTCAAGAAAATCAGATGGTCTCTTCACCTTCCTCAGTATTTGAGCTACCTATTTACCGGTATTCCACTCAGTGAATATACCAGTGTTGGTTGTCACACCATGCTTTGGGATTACGAAAAAGGTGATTATCACCGCTGGGTTTACGCGGAGGGGATTGACCACATATTGCCCCCTTTGGTAGAGACGGGACACAAGATTCATCATAAAACAGAAAAAACAGAGCTCAGCATTGGTGTTGGAATCCATGACAGTTCGGCTGCCTTGCTACCCTACCAAAAACTGAGTAATGACCCCTTTCTGCTTTTGTCTACTGGAACTTGGAGCATCAGTCTCAACCCTTTCAACAACGAAGCCTTAACCCAAGATCAACTCCAAAAAGATTGCCTAAACTTCATGGGGATAAAAGGCAATACGGTGAGGGCATCACGACTTTTTCTTGGGAATGAATATAAAATATGGGCCCGACAGTTGGCAGATCACTTTCATCAACCCTATGAAAAGCATTCCTCGGTACCCATTGACCACCAGATCTTAGAATCCTTAGGTCGCTTCCCTGCCAACACCTTTCACTGGGAGAGCCTGTCCAAGACAGCCTGCCGCTGTTCCGAAACAAACTTGAATCAGTTCGAATCTTATGAGACTGCCTATCACAAATTGATGCAGGAATTGGTCAATCTCCAGGTGGAAATCTTGCTCCTGGCCAAAGGGAAAAGTCCTATCCAAAAGATTTTTATCGATGGCGGATTTGCCGACAATCAGCTATTCATCCACCTGCTGAAACAACGATTAACTGGCTTTGACATTCAGGCTACGAAAACCCCACTTGGCTCTGCCAAAGGGGCAGCCATGGTTTTGAATAACTAACCCTTGAATACCCTAATTCGATGAGTACCCCCTTCGATCCGAGATATCCTGACATTTCATACCTAAGAGACCGGGCAAAACGCCGGATACCCCGCTTTGCTTTCGAGTATCTGGACGGAGGGTGTAATGCTGAGGTAAATCTCCATAGAAATACAGCTGAAATAAGGGAGGTACAACTAAGGCCTTACTACCTGCGAGAGCAAAATGAAATTTCCTTGCAAACTACCCTTTTTGGACATACTTATGACGCTCCTTTTGGCATTGCCCCCATTGGTTTACAAGGGTTGATGTGGCCCAAGGCTTCAGAAATTTTAGCCAAGGCAGCTTTCGAACACAACATCCCCTATATCCTAAGCACTGTCGGTACCGCAAGCATAGAAACGATAGCCAAAATCACGGAAGGGAATGCTTGGTTTCAATTGTATCACCCCGCGGAAGCAGTCATCCGAAATGATTTACTTAATCGGGCCCAGGCTGCAGGTTATCCCGTCTTGGTGATCCTAGCAGATGTCCCCAGCTTTGGGTATCGCTCCAAAGAAATCAAGAACGGATTGGCCATTCCGCCCCGAATGACCGCGCGGAACATCGCCCAGATCATGAGTCACCCAAACTGGGCTTTACAGACGCTATTTGCCGGGCAACCTACCTTCAAAACCTTAGCTCCCTACATTCCTAAAGGAATGAGTTTGCGCCACCTAGGCTTGTTCATGAACAAAACTTTCTCTGGTAAGCTCAACGAAGAACGGGTCCGTCAGATTAGGGACCTCTGGAAAGGCAAACTAGTACTTAAGGGTGTCGCCAGTGAAGAAGATGCAGATAAAGCGGTTAGCTGGGGGGTCGATGGGCTGATCTTGTCCAACCATGGCGGGCGCCAGCTAGACGCAGGCCCCTCTGCCATCAGCACGGTAGGTCCTATAGCCGATGCCTACAAGGATAAAGTCACCATCATGATGGACAGTGGGATCCGTACGGGCCCCGATATTGCTGCCACCCTTGCGAGCGGCGCTGATTTTACTTTCTTAGGCCGCTCTTTCATGTATGGGGTAGCGGCTTTAGGAAAAAAAGGAGGCACCCACACCATCTCCCTACTTACCAGACAGCTTCAACAAGTGATGCAGCAATTAGGCTGTGAAAAGGTGTCTCACCTTCCTCAATTCTTGATTCCCAAAAACTACTACTTAAATGCAAGCCGAAGCCACGCAAATATCGCAGACCGAAGAATTTGAACGCCAGAAGGTTCCGGCGAGCCACCTCAAGGATTGGAAAAGCTTCCTGGGGATGTATGCCGGAGAACATGCTGCAGGGACAGAATTCCTTATCGGTCCCCTCTTCTTAACGACTGGGGTAAGTGCTTTTGACCTGATCTTTGGCCTCCTGATCGGCAACTTCCTCGCCGTACTTAGTTGGCGCTACCTCACTGCTGAGATTGCCGTCAAAAATCGCCTAACCTTATACTATCAATTAGAGAAGATCTGTGGCAGGAAGTTGGTGACCGCCTATAACCTAGCCAATGGGATCTTGTTCTGCTTCCTAGCCGGAGCCATGATCACCGTTTCCGCTACCGCCGTGGGAGTCCCCTTTGACATGGAGATGCCTAAACTCACCGATACCACCCCTAACGGGCCTACTTGGGTAATCATCGTACTAATCATTGGCGCAGTGATATCAGTCATTGCGGCCAAGGGATATGCCACCGTCTCTAAAGTAGCCAACTGGATGGCTCCATTCATCGTCCTGGCTTTTATTGCCTGTGGAATTGTAGCCCTGGGACAGTTGGAAGTAAATAGCTTTGCCGACTTCTGGGCGATTTGGGGAGAAGGGAACGAACCGTTTCCTGGGCAGGTCAAATATACCTTTTGGCACGTAGTCCTATGGTCTTGGTTCTGCAACGCCGCTATGCACATAGGCATGTCGGACCTTTCGGTTTTCCGGTACGCCCAAAACCCCAAAGTGGGTTGGACCACCGCCGCAGGGATCTACATAGGCCATTACATTGCCTGGATTGCGGCCGCGCTACTGTATGCTGTATACCTAAAAACCGGAGAAGCCCAAGCCTTTTTAAGCAATGGGGAAGCCCCTCCGGTAGCACCTGGCCCCTTGGCTTACAACGCTATCGGTGTCTTCGGTATCATCGCCGTGATTCTTGCCGGGTGGACCACCGCCAATCCGACCATATACCGAGCTGGTCTGGCCTTTCAGGCTATCTCACCTGGGACCTCTACCTTTTGGGTAACCATCTTCGCTGGGGCAATCGCCACCATCGCAGGACTATTTCCCGCCTTTGCCATGAAACTCCTCGACTTTGTGGCAGTATATGGCTTCATCTTAGCGCCTGTAGGAGCAATCATCGTATTCGAACACTTTTTTGCAGAAAAACTAGGAATACCTAAAAATTATGCGGAGCAGGCTGGGATCTCATTTAACACTTCTGTTTTCCTAGCCTGGGCGATCAGCTTTGGTGGCTTTTACCTGCTTTCGGTCTCTCAGGGAGTGTTTTTGTCCTTTCTCACCCTCCCCGCCTGGGTTCTATGTGGGGTGCTTTTCTTGATCTTTAGCAAAAGGAAATTGTCCTAGGCGTCCAAAGAAACTTTAACCCTTATTCGACCCCCGAAATCTATGCCCATGACTGCCTACAAATGGATTGTACTGGCCATTGCTTTTCTAAGCTATGTCTTGCCACGGATAGCCCAAGCCCAGCAACCCAACATCATTTTTATCCTTACGGATGATCAGCGATTTGACGCCTTGGGCTATGCTGGCAATGAGCTGATTCATACTCCAGAAATGGACAAACTGGCCCAAACAGGGACCTACTTCAAGCAGGCCATGGCATCTACACCGATTTGCGCCGCCAGCCGGGCAAGTATTTTAAGTGGTCGGTATGAGCGGACCCACCGTTTTACCTTCCAAACTGGAAATGTGCGCCAAGAATACATGGACCAAGCCTATCCCAAGTTATTACGGGATGCGGGGTACGTCACGGGTTTTTATGGCAAATATGGCATTCGCTATGACGGAGAAGACAAGCTATTTGACCAATACGAGACCTATGATCGAAACAATGCATTCAAGGATAGGCGGGGTTATTATTATAAGAAGCTAGGAGAGGATACGGTTCACCTAACTCGATACACGGGACAAAAAGCCATCGACTTTATCGATCAAGCGGATGACGGGAAGCCCTTTTGTCTCTCACTGAGCTTCAGTGCTCCACACGCCCATGACCCAGCCAAGGATCAATATTTCTGGCAGACAGAAACAGATCCTTTGCTACAAGGAACCACCATGCCAGGCCCAGACTTGGCAGAAGACAAATACTTTGAGGCCCAGCCTGATTTCGTTCGGGCAGGCTTTAACCGCCTAAGATGGACCTGGCGCTATGACACCCCAGAGAAGTATCAACACAGTGTAAAAGGTTATTATCGGATGATCTCAGGCGTTGACTTAGAAATAGGGAAGATCCGTGAAAAGCTAGCCGAAAAAGGCCTGGACAAAAACACTGTCATCATCCTTATGGGAGATAATGGATACTTTTTGGGGGAGAGACAGTTTGCGGGCAAATGGCTTTTGTATGACAATTCTATCAGGGTACCCTTGATCATATTTGACCCCAGAACTGAGCATCAAGATATCGATGTGCAAGTACAGAATGTTGATGTTCCTTCTACCATACTTGACCTAGCCGGTATCGAAGCACCGTCATCTTGGCAGGGCATGAGCCTTTTGCCTTTGGTCCAAAAAGAAAAAAGCAGCCTGGGGCGGGATACCGTTCTGATCGAGCATATCTGGGAATTTCAGCACATCCCGCCAAGTGAAGGCGTGAGAACCCAGGAGTGGAAGTACTTTCGCTATGTCAATGACAAGTCCGTCGAGGAGCTTTACCATTTGGTAAAAGATCCCAAAGAGATTAATAATCTGGCGAGTGATCCTGCTTATAGAGAGGTATTGGAGAAAATGAGAAAAAGCTGTGATGGGCTGATCCTCAAAAACAGCGACCCTTATTCTTTGCCTCCTGGCAATCTGAGTCTTGAATTTATCCGCGAGCCTTCTTTGGTTTTGCTGCAGGACTCTAAACCAGAATTTTCATGGACGCTAGCCAAAGAGTCCGTCTTTCAAAGTGCCTATCAAATACTGGTGGCATCCTCTCAAGCCAAGATCGATAACAACATAGGTGATGTGTGGGATAGTGGTCAGGTAAGAGGAGGCAAGTCCACGGATATTGAATATCAAGGCGCCCCATTATCATCTGGCCAGGCATACTATTGGAAGGTTAGAATTTGGGATGAAGCAAACCGCCTGTCTCAGTATGCAGCCAGTCAAACCTTCCAAATCGGGGAAGCCAAAACCTTATTAACCACGCCCAACACCATCCAAATTGACCGGATCAAGCCCAGTTTCTTCGAAAAGCGAGGTAAAGGCTCCTACTTCATTGACTTTGGTAAGGCAGCTTTTGCCAACATGGAAATTTCTTACGAAGCCAAGCGCCCCCATGTCCTGCTGATAAGAATTGGAGAGCAATTAGAAGGAGAGAACCTCAATCGCCATCCCGAGGGGAATATTCGTTACCAAGAAATACGCCTACCAGTCAAGCGGGGGCAACATACCTACCAGTTGCCTATTCAAGCTGATGAACGCAATACCAAGTCTATCGCTGTTCAGTTACCCGACTCATTTCCGGTCCTGTTACCATTTCGGTATGCAGAAATTGATCAAGTAAAAGGAGAACTGAAGCAAGAGGAAATAACCCAGTTGGCTTACCATAGCTATTGGGAGGATGACCAAAGCAGTTTTTCCAGCTCAAACGACATCCTTAATCAGGTATGGGACCTATGCCGCTACTCCATCAAAGCCACTACTTTTGCTGGTTATTACGTAGACGGAGACCGAGAGCGCATCCCTTACGAAGCCGATGCTTACCTGAATCAGCTCAGCCATTATAGCGTTGATCGGGAATATGCCATAGGTCGCAAGACCATTGAATACTTTTTTGAAAGTAAGCCCACCTGGCCCACTGAATGGCAACTACATGTAGCCATGATGATGTATCAAGACTACATGTACACGGGAAATGCTGAAATGATTGAAAAATATTATGAGCGATTAAAGGTCAAAACCCTGATGGATCTAGAGGTGGAAGATGGCTTTATCAGCACGGAATCCCCTCACCACAATGGCCAGTTTTTGCTTGATCTGGGCTTTCCTGATTCGACTAAGAAGCTAAGAGATATTGTGGACTGGCCACCAGAAGCAAAACGATTTGGAGGAGTGGACAAGTACCAAAAGGGGGAGCGTGATGGCTACGTGTTCAAACGGATAAATACCGTAGTAAATGGATTTTACTACCACAATATGAAGATCATGGCCACCTTTGCCCAGATCCTCGATAAGCCAAGCGAAGCCCTCGACTTTGAACTACGAGCCGCTAAGGTCAAAAAGTCCATCAATGAACTGCTGTTTGATGAGGAAGCGGGATACTACGTTGACGGAATAGGAACCGACCATGGATCTCTGCATGCCAACATGATCTTAATGGCCTTTGACCTTGTTCCTGAGAAGAGAAAAGCCACTGTGGTTGAGCACATAAAGTCTCGCGGACTGGCTTGCAGTGTGTACGGTGCCCAATATTTATTAGAAGCCCTATACAAAGCAGGAGAAGCCAAATATGCTGAAGAGCTCATGACTGCTACCCATGACCGGAGTTGGTACAACATGATCAAGGTGGGATCTACCATTACCCTTGAAGCCTGGGACATGAAGTATAAAGTCAATGCTGATTGGAATCATGCTTGGGGGGCAGCTCCTGCCAACATAATCCCTAGATTTCTCTGGGGCATTCAGCCCAAGACTCCTGGTTATGGAATCGCCAGCATCAAGCCCCAAATGGGGACCTTGACTCGCAGTTCTATCAAGGTTCCCACGATCAAGGGGCCCATTTTGGGATCATACCGATACATCAATGCCAGGCGGCAGACCTTCACCATAGATATCCCTGCCAACATGGTCGCTGAATTTGAACTTCCTTCAGCTTCAGGTCAGGTGATCAAACTTAATGGGGAAAAAGTCAATTCAGCCTTTGGGACTATTCGCCTGACACCTGGCCAGAATAAAATCGAGTTGGTGGTAAACTCTTTTTAATCCTTTGCATGATTGCTCTAGGTTTCGAAATCAAATAAATGGGACAAATGCGGACGCAAAATAAAGCTCGGTATCCTCAGCCAGACGGCCCCATAAGCCTTCGTGTTATTTCTGATCATGAATCCATGTTCAAGAAATACTACCCGGGTTTGTGCGCATTCGCCTGTCGCATTTTGAAAGACCCCAATGTTGCAGAGGATATCGTTCAGGAAGTGTTTATGAAATTCTGGCGTGACCGACATATGTTAATCATTTCGGAGTCCACCCAGGCCTATCTCTATTTGGCCACCAAAAACCTCTCCATTAACTACCTCAAAAAGCAACGTCGCCGTTCTGAGCTAATGAATATTTACCTCGAGGATCTAGGTCAGATCACCTATAATCAGGATTCCTACGTCAATCTTCAAGATTTAAATGGGAGTATAGAAAAGGCCATAGAGCTCTTGCCCCCTAAATGTCGCCAAGTTTTTGAGCTCAGCCGAAACCATTATAAAAGCCATGTGGAGATAGCAGAGCAATTAAAAATCTCCCCAAAAACAGTCGCCAATCAAATTGGAAAGGCCTTAAAGATCCTGAGGAAAAATTTATCGGGTTTTTTGATGCTATTTGGCTTGATCTGCATTTTATAAGCAAGCAAAAAAATGAAATAATTATCACCTGGCAATAGGTATTGCCCCTGCCTCGCCTGCTATACAATTATAAGCACCATAACAGAATGAATGACGAGTACATCTGGAGCCTGATTGCCAAATTTTGCGATGGCAGTATCAAGGAAAAAGAAGAGGGAGTACTGCTCGCCTGGATAGGTGCGGATTCAGAAAATCGTAAGATCTTTAAAGAAGTGGTCCAGTTGATGGAAACTAAAAAGTCTACCCCTCAGGTAGATACCAAGCAAGCTTGGCAAAAGGTCAAAGGCAAACTGATAGAGGAGGAATTGATAAGAAATTCAGCAGAAAAAAACTTCCGTTTTTCTAACCCCTATGGCTTAGCCGCAGTATTTCTACTCCTAGCCATGTTAGCAGGGGCTTCCTTTTTTATCCCTTGGCAAGGGGAAGGTAGTCAAAAGGTCATAAGCATCAGTCATCCCGGTGATGTAGATTCATTTTTGGTGCGACTACCTGATGGCAGCAGGGTCTGGCTAAATAAGACCGCCCAGCTAACTTATGAAAAATCATTTGGTCAAGATGAGCGGATGGTAGAGCTGCTTGGTGAAGGTTTTTTCGAAGTGGTAAAAGATTCTAAGAGGCCATTTGTAGTGGTTTCGCAAGGAGTTCGCACCATGGCCTTGGGTACGTCCTTTAATGTCCAAGCCTTTGCAGATCAGGACGAGGTGATTATATCCCTCGCCACCGGCAAGGTGCGTGTCAGTACACCCCTAAAATCCCAACCCGTTGTACTTGCCCCTGGGGAAGAAATAAAGGTCTCCCCGAGAGATGGCAGCCACCAAAAAAGAGTCTTTGAACCAGAAGAGCGATTAGCCTGGAAAGAAGGAATGATTTATTTCAAATCGGCTGATGTACAGCAGGTAGTGAAAACCTTGAGCCGGTGGTACGGCATCAGTTTTGAAATCAAGGACCGTGAGAAAATGAAAAGCCAACTCTCTGCTACCTATAAGCAGGAGAGCCTGGAGGACATACTTGACATGATCAGCTTCTCTGCTGATTATGAATTTACAATCAATGGGAGTACGGTGACGGTGCACCCTAGCATTTCGGGACTATAAACCTTATGACTATGAACTACTACCAAGACTCTTACCACGACTCTAGCTGAGTGGCACTCTGGGTCAGTAATCAAGGATGACTGACCGCATAAGTTAAATCATTTAGGGATTACAACTCACTTGGAATGTTCGGCCTGGGCAGTCCTAGGGTCCCTATATCCTTTACGAAGGCTTCCTTCTATTATTAATAAAAACAATATGGACACTACAACAACTACTAGGCAACTAATTGCTTTGTCCAAAATTGCCCTATTTACCTTTTGCATCGGCTGCTTTAGCCTATATCCGGCAATGGCAGAAACGGACTATCCGGGTCAGCCTGATATAAAAGAGGTAAAGCTATCCGTCAACTGGAATCAGATGACCCTAGGCAAAGCATTCTCAGAAATCGAACGAAAAACAGACTTTTTCTTTTCCTACGACGAAACACTACTCAGAGACCAGAGCGTAATTACCTATCGGGCAGAAAAAGAACCATTAACCCGGGTATTACAGCACATCTCGAATCAGACAGATCTCACCTTCAAGCAAGTAAAGGACTACATCCTGGTTCGACGAAAGAAAAAAGCCAGTACGGGTACTCTAAAGCAGCTCGAGCCGGCGCCCGTTCGCGCTCCTCTGGCCCACCCCCTGCGGCAGCCCGAGCTTAGCTCACTTTATCCGTTAGAAAAAGAAATCTCTGGCACCGTGACCAACGAAGCGGGAGAACCGCTTACGGGAGCGACCGTCATCGCCAAAGGTACCAACATTGGGATGATCACAGATGAGGAAGGAAAATTTAGCATAACCGTGCCCGATAAGGTGACTACCTTAACCATATCTTTTATTGGCTTCGTGCCTCTAGACGTCTCTATTGCCGGCCAAAGTACCATCAATGTTTCGCTGGAAATTGATGCCCTCAGCTTGAATGAGGTGGTGGTGGTAGGCTATGGAACCACCAAAAAATCTGACTTAACCGGTTCCGTTGCCTCTGTAAGTGCTGAAGATATCGTAGCAGTTCCTAATTCAAGGGTTGACCAAGCCCTACAAGGCCGAGCAGCGGGAGTACATGTTACCCAAACCAGTGGAGCACCAGGAGCCGGAACCGTTATCCGGGTTCGAGGAGGAAACTCTATTACTGGCAGCAATGAGCCTCTTTGGGTCATCGATGGAATCATTGTAGGGACGAATTTCAACTTGAACAACATCAACTCAAATGACATTCAGTCGATAGAAGTCTTGAAGGATGCTTCCTCTATTGCCATTTATGGCTCTAGGGGAGCCAACGGGGTGGTCTTGGTTACCACCAAAAGTGGTGGTGGAGCAGTTCGCGGAAAACCTCAAGTAAGCTTTAACCTATACTCTGGTGTACAACTGGTACCTGAGCTGCCCGAAATGCTCACCCAAGAAGAGCAAATTGCCTTTACCAATGAGAGCGCTAGGTTCAGATCTGCGGCCGAACCATTTCCTGACGATCCATCTACCTACCCCAACAACGATTGGTATGACTTACTGCTTGGCCCTTCCCCTATGTACAACGCCGATGTCTCTATCGCCGGTTCTTCAGAAAATGGGAAAGTCAACTATTACAACTCTTTCAACTATTTCAACCAAGATGGGCTGGTTATCAGCTCAGGCATTGAGAAATATATTTACCGATCCAACTTAGACCTGAAGCTCAGCGATAAAGTCAGCGCAGGTTTCCGACTCAATTACTCAAGGATTGCCAGGGATAATGGCGTGGTGAGCTTTGGCAACGCTTTTGCCACCCTGCCGACTCAGCCTATCCGCAATGAGGATGGAAGTTTTAATGGGTTCAATGAGGTAGTAGGATCCCCTTTTTCCAATCCCATTGCCAATGCAGAGTTGAACACCAACGAGACTTTCACCAACAACCTGCTCGCAACGGCTTATGTAGAGTATCGTCCCTCTCCAAAGTGGACCATTCGCTCTACCTTCAACCCAGAATTCAACAACACCAAGCAAAATGTATTCAATTCCAGTGAGCGTCCAGACTTCCTTGAAGTAGGAGAGCTAGGGAATGCCCGGGTTCGCACAGTAGCCAGCACAGGATGGAACAATGAAAATACCATCCAGTACCAATCCGATATTGGTACAGATCATCGCATTACGGTACTTGGTGGTGCATCTTTCCAGCAGGTACAGACCGAAATCACTGAAGCTGAAGCATTTGGTATCACCAGTGATGCCGCAGGTTTCAACAACCTAGCCTTTTCAGACCCCACCAGAGCAGTGGTTTCCAGTGATTTTACCGGCTTTCAAATCGCCTCCTTCTTTGGCAGGCTGAACTATGTCTTCAGGGATAAATACCTCTTTACCGTAGTGGGAAGAACGGATGGCAGTTCCGTATTTGCCCCTGGGAACAAGTATGAATTCTACCCCTCAGTAGCTGCGGCTTGGAAAATATCTGAAGAGGCCTTTATGCAAAGTCAAAACTTTGTAGAAGACCTTAAACTGAGAGCGAGCTACGGACGTTCAGGCAATCAGGCCATCGGCCCCTACAGGACCCTAGGGCTGCTGACCGAGGCCAACACGACCCTCAATGGACTGCAAAATCCAGGACTGACCTTGGGACGGCCTGCCAACCCCAACCTGCGTTGGGAAACAACCACTTCCTTCGATGTCGCCCTAGAAGCGGCATTCCTTCGAGGCCGAATCTTTGCGGAATTGAATTACTATTATAAGAGAACCGAAGACCTACTCCTGGATGTGACCATTCCCCGCCAAACTGGATTTACGAGTCAGTTACAAAATATCGGCTCCCTACAAAACCAAGGTTGGGAACTGTTGCTGACCTCTCGAAACTTCGTACAGGATAAATTCACCTGGTCTTCTACCGTTACTTTGGCGGCCAACAATAACGAAATCCTTGATCTAGGTGGCGCTGAGTTTATCGATGTAACCGTAGATGAGATTTTAGGCTCAGGAAATACACGCCTCATCGTCGGCCAACCCGTACCTGTATTTACTGGAGTTCAATACCTAGGTACCTGGAAAAGTCAAGAGGAGATTGATGCTTCTGGCCTCAGTTCTCAAGTCGTAGGTGGACCTCGCTACGAGGACCTAAATGGAGACGGCATTATTTCTACAGAAGATAACATCGTGATTGGAGATCCTACTCCCGACCTAATCTTTGGTGTTGACAATACCTTCTCGATCCAGAACTTTGATTTCTCTTTTTACTTCCAGGGAACGCTTGGCAATGAGGTATACAACCTCAGAATGCGAAACCACTATTTCAACCGAGGTGAAACCACCAAGTTTGCGGACTTAGCTAATCGCTGGACCCCAGAAAACCCTGCCTCAGATATTCCTAGAGCAGGATCAGATGCGGTCACCACCAATCTGAGCAACACGGAATACGTGGAAGATGGGTCTCATCTGCGCCTAAAAACCGTCCGACTAGCTTACAACATTTTCGGAACCGATCGGATCCAGAATGCCACCATCTATCTGACTGGCACTAACCTACTGTTGTTATCCAACTTCCGGCTCATTGACCCAGAGACCAGTCGTTTTGGCAGAAATGGCCTAGGAAACATTGCCCAAGGCTATGCCAACGGGGAATATCCAAATCCTCGCATTATAACCCTTGGATTTAACATCACCTTTAAATAGAAGCTCCAATGAAAGCTATACATATAAATATCGGTGCCTTAATCTTGATCCTTTGCCTAGGTTGTCAGAACTTTTTGGAAGAGGACCCAAGAGCGATCATTGCACCAGAAAACTTCTTTGCCTCAGAAAATGATGCCAGGCAAGCCATCAACGGGATCTACGCCATCTACAAGAACAATTCCCTATATGGGCAGGTAGGGCTAGACCATTTTTATGACAATGGAGCAGACATCATCGAACCCAATCGTTCTGCAAACTTTGTAGAGCCCATTGGAAACTACTCAATGAATGAAGCCTTAGCTGATGTATCGGTTCAAAAGATGAGCGTTTCCGACACTTGGAAGGACCTCTACCGAATCGTGTTAAACGCCAACATTATTTTGGACCGAGTAGAAGGAAACGAGGCAATCCTTCCAGATATCCAAACCGACATCATCGCTGAAGTATTATTCCTGCGCTCGCTTGCTTATTGGCACATCACCAATCTTTGGGGAGATGCTCCATATTACACCGAGAACCTTAGCATTGATGAAATCAAAGTATTGGGGAGAACGGATGAGGAGACCATCATAGCTGGTATCCTAACCGATCTGCAGTTTGCCCAAGACAACATGCCGAGAAGGGACGAAATACCAGCGTCTAATCGAGGTCGTGCATCTAAGTGGGCGGCCGCCATCGTCATGGCGAAAATCTACATGAAGCAACAAAACTGGCAAGCAGGCCTAGACAAATGTCTAGAAATCATCAACGAATCTTCGCATTTGCTCATGCCCGCCTATGCCGATGTATTTGATCCGGCTCAGGAATACAATGACGAGATCATCTGGTCTTTGGACTTTGCGAAAGACATCAGGGGTCAATTTGAAGAAGGAGTCCCAAGAATCGCCGGCAACGGCAATTGGCGCCCCAGCATGTTCAACCCTCGCTTGAGAGACGAGCCTCTCAATACCGATGAGAGAGGAGCCCTTAGGGATGCTCTGTCCGCGAGAGGAGAAGCATTTAATGGTACAGGTCTGCAAGTCGCGTCCAAAGACTTTGCAGAGAAGTTCCCCATGAATGATCTGAGAAGACCTTTGAATGTCTTGGATAACTACCTAGGATTTGATTTGGTATTCCCATACATGCCCAAATTCATGAATTTGAGTCTAGAGAGCTCCCCCAGATTCAACCACTCTGACAATCGAATGATATTTCGACTAGGAGATGTCTATCTAATGGCTGCGGAGTGCGAAAATGAATTGAACGGACCGGCCAATGCCTACCCATATATTCACGCCATCCGGGAACGAGCTTATGAAACCCAAGCTGAATGGGAACTGACCGGATTGTCTCAACAAGAGTTCCGAGAAGCAATTTATGATGAACGTAAGTGGGAGTTGGCTGGAGAGGCGCATAGGCGCTATGACCTTATTCGATGGGGAATTCTATTGGAGGTTGTCCAGAACTTAGAATATCGGTTTTGGACCCCCGCCGAAAATATCAGACCCTACCATGTGTTGCTTCCTATCCCTTTACAAGAACTGCAGCTAAACCCTGCCTTGCTTGAATCGGATCCAACGAATAACGGATACAGACAGTGAGAGTAGTAGTAGTTTTGCCTGTTGACTTGCTTTAGCAAGAGGCAAATTCAGTGAGAGAAGCTACTGCCACAGTAGCTTCTCAATTTCATCTCCACATTTTTCGACCTAAGTGAAATGAAAAACCTTTTCTGGCTTTTAGTCCTCTTTGTTCATCACTCGATTCAGGCCCAAAACCCAATCGTAGCCAACCAAGGCTTGAACGATCCGCATATCCACATTTTCAATGACACGGCATATCTCTACGCCACGCATGATAAATCCATGGATAACCAATCCTTTGTCATGGAAGACTGGTGGGTATGGTCCTCTATTGACTTGGTCAATTGGAAAAAAGAGAGCGTGCTAAAGCCTGAGGAAACCTACATCGGCAAGGCCTCTTCCGATTGTTGGGCCACCCATGCCGCATACCGTGACGGCAAGTATTACTGGTACTTTTCCGAGGGAAATCGCCAAACAGGGGTGATGGTTGGGCCTTCCCCCACAGGCCCTTGGCAGGATCCATTAGGGAAGCCCCTCTTGCCATCAGAACTGACTCTTACGGATGAGTACGACGCGGCAATCTTCGAAGAGAATGGGGAACACTACATCATATTTGGGGTATGGGAATACTACATCGCTAAACTGAATGAAGACATGGTCAGTTTAGCTGAATCCCCTAGGCCAATTTCCATTCGTCATAAAGAAGGGCCGTACGGAAAGGGTAAAACAGATGACAAGCCCTTTCTCCATAAATACCAAGATAAATACTACCTATCCTGGGGCTGTTTCTATGCCATGTCCGAGGACTTGTATGGACCGTACACCTATGCCGGCACGGTAATGAACCACGAAAGCTTTGCCCAAGGCTACGCAGCACTTACCTGGCCAAATGGCTACTTACAAGGTCGGCACGGTTCCTTCTTTGAATGGCACAATCAATGGTATTTCACCTACTGTGATATAAGCCAAACCGGCAATCCAAAGTTCAGAGATTCGTTCATCAGCTATGTCCATTATAAGAAAAATGGCAAAATAGCGATGGTTCGCGTTGATGGGGTAGGAGTTGGACAATATGATGCTCAGCAGCCTCAGATCGAAGCCGAAGAGTATTTCGATGCCCAAGGTTGGAGCAAATCAGAGAAGGTAGAAGGAGGATTCATGGTGACGACTACCCAGGATAGCAGCTACCTTAATTTTCCCCATGTGCATGGTTTAGATGAGGTATCCCAGATCCGCTTTAAGCTGGCATCGGCTGATACCGGAAGTTTTACCATCCAGGTAAGGGCTGACAGCTTGAAAGGGAAGCTCTTAGCTGAGACGGATTGGACTCATAAAGGAAGTTCTGAGGTTTTCCAGACCATGGAACTCAGTCTCCCCAAGATGGAAGAAACAGAAAATCTCTACATTCTCATTTATCACAAAACTGGACAATCTCTTCAGTTAGACCATTTTTCCTTTGACGGGGCCATGGACTACAGAGATGCCTCCCTTTCCGTGGAGCAACGAGTAGAAAACCTCATCTCAAAAATGTCCATTGAAGAGAAGGTTGCCCAAATGCGTATTTTTCACGCCCGCCTAGGTATCGAACTAAACGAACATGAAGAACTTGTCCTTTCTGAAGAGGTAAAGACCAGATTGAAACACGGCATA
>CAZFPQ010000003.1:0-8928 GCA_964521065.1 uncultured Bacteroidia bacterium
CCCTCCCAATCCTTCCAAGTATGATTCATACGCTACGCTACTTGCTTTTTATTCTCTCGGTAACTTGTTCATTCTCCATACTTTCCGCTCAAACCGATCCCAACCATCCTAACATCCTACTCATCTTGGCGGATGATTTGGGAGTAGATGCTTCTCAGGGCTATCAGCAAAACCCTGAAATGCCAAATACCCCTCACTTGGATAGTCTACGAGGGGCGGGACTTACTTTCCTAGAGGCTTGGGCTACTCCGGTTTGTGCGCCTACCCGCGCCACCATCATGAGCGGAAAGTTTGGGGTAAAGACCGGGGTAACTGCCGTACCGGGCAATCTAGATACGGTGCATCGGTCTATTTTCAGGGAGCTGGAAATGAGAAGCCAAGGCCTCTATGCCAATGCGTATATCGGTAAGTGGCACCTGAGTAATCCCGTAGATCCCACTCAACCTCAAATGCATGGGGTGCAATATTTTGAAGGCTTGATGCGAGGGACCCCCGGGGACTATTATAATTGGGCCAGGGTGGTGAACGGGGTGGAAGATACCGTAACGGACTACGTCACCACCCACCTGACTGACCAAGCCATCCAGTGGACTCAGTCTCAAAATCGGCCTTGGTTCCTCTACTTGGCTCACCCAGCCCCTCATACCCCTTTCCATACCCCCCCTACGGGAACCTATACCCGCCCCACTCCCACCACCAATAGAGACCGATACCTAGCAGCCATTGAAGCCATGGACCATGAAATCGGCAGACTCATCGATGGACTCCCACCATCAGTCAAAGCCAATACCGTGGTCATCTATCTCAGTGATAATGGAACTCCCGGTGCGGTCATGCAGAATTTTCCAAATGGACACGGAAAAGGCAGCTTATACCAAGGCGGCATTCACGTGCCCATGATCCTTTCGGGTAAGGGGGTAAGTCGTGTCCAAGAGACGGAAAACGCCTTGGTCCATGCAACAGACCTTTACGCCAGCATTCTCGAGATTGCCGGCTATGACCTGCCAGGTGGCATTCACAACAGCCTTAGTTTTGCACCTTTACTGAGCGATGCTTCCGCCCCCAGTCGCCCCTACAACTACAGCGAAGTAGAAGAAAACACCATGGGCTGGACCATTCGCAACGATCGCTATAAGTTGATCCGATTCAGCGATGGGCAAGAGGAGTTTTACGACTTGCTGACGGATCCACTTGAAGCTAATGACCTGATGGGTTCGCTAGATGCCACCCAAATGATGGTCAAGGCTGAGCTGGAAGCGGAAGCCGACGACATCAGAAATGGCTGGTCTTGTCAAGATCTCATCCAGAATGGAACGGAACCAGCGATCGACAGCTGTGACCAGCTCACGTGCGACCACGACAATACCCTCAGCATGAGCAACATTGGCTGCTGTGACAGCCCACAGGTATCAAATTTTTATGGCGAACAGATTCAGGCTGACCTGAGGCAAATTCAGACCGTCAACTATCCCAGCCATCGATTCTGCTACAATCCCAACCGAATACCGAGTCCCATCAACTATCGCTTCGAAATAGATGCCACTCCCATTTTGGCAGCTCAATCCACCGCCGTCATCCGTGCGAATGGACGACCAGCGCGCTATTTTGGGGTAGCGCTCAACGGCGTGTTGCTAGCTCCAGCGCCGG
Organism: uncultured Bacteroidia bacterium; assembly: GCA_964521065.1. GTDB lineage: Bacteria > Bacteroidota > Bacteroidia > J057 > J057 > CAYVAP01. Next base: position 1,648 of record CAZFPQ010000003.1, read on the forward strand.
CCACTCCGTTTATATTTGAAAACCCTCAAACTGGCGAGTTCAACTGGGATTGGGTATTTGAGCCGACCAATAACCAAGGGAGTGGCCGAGATTTGGTTGAGCTAGATTGCGCTTCGGGCCATACCGGTGGTCAGGGCTATCACTATCACGGAAACCCATTTGAGTTTGTAGAGCAACTATCGCCGGGCATCAGTCAAGCCAATCAAGCACCAAATGAGCCTTTGCAGATTGGCTGGGCTTCGGACGGATTTCCGGTCTTGTATCGCTTTGGTCCAGACGGAGCGAGCGGCTTGAAACAGCTCCTGCCTAGCTACCGCCTAAAGCCAGGAGACCGCCCAGGGGATGGCGTTACCGCCCCCTGTGGTCCTTACAATGGGAAATACACCAACGACTACGAATACCAACCAGGCTTGGGGGATCTCGATGAATGCAACGGCATAGCCCGCCAAGTGACCCTCACCACTCCTGCTGGCCAAACGGAAACCTTTGACTACTTTTACGTCGTCACAGATTCCTTTCCTCAAATCCCTCGATGCCTTTCAGGCACGCCCGATTTGAGCTTTAACAACGACAATCGTGGTACTACCCAGATAAAAGACACAGGGTCTACCCCATGGTTCAGGGTAGGTCCCAATCCAGTTAGAGATCGCCTCTTCTTAATTCCGGAGAATAGTGGTTTAAGTACATACCAAGTTCGCTTGTTAGATGCACAGGGAAAACTTCTTGAACGACGAGAAATCGAGCCAGGACAGCCTGCTCTAGCCTCTTCATTCAACCTGCAAGACAGGCCCAATGGGGTCTATTTAATCCAAGTTTGGACCGAGAACCAACAACAGTCATTTAAGGTAATCAAATCCAACTGAGTCTAGAGATGTTCACCTTTCCCCTCCTGCTATACCTTTGCCTTTCTCCCATCTTAGAATTTCCTGCCCATGAGGTGCCCATGGCAACCTTCACCTATCAACTTGGTAAAGAAGAAGTACATCTGGACATGCATTTTGACAGGGAAGATCTGCTGAAGGTAGTAGGCTCAGAGAATCCCAAAGCCATTGAAACCTACATCCTAGCCCACAGTTCCTCCTCCATCAGTGGGGTCCCTCTTCACTGGCAATGGGTTTCGATCCAACACCGTGCCGACCACATCAACATTTTAGCCATTGCGGCTCAGCCCGTCGATCCAAACGGCAAAATAAGGATCAAGAATACCTGCCTCATTCGCGAGATCGGAGGACACAGCAACTTGATATTTGTGGAAACAGACAGCCAACGGCGTGGCTTTCGGCTAAATAAGAACCGAACCGAGGTAAGCTTAACCATGCAATGAATACAAGCCTTTGAGCTATGTGCGCCCTGGATAAGCGGCCAAACCTGCTTTCAGGCACTCCATGGCTCGGGTCAGATCCGCCTCATTCAATACATATGCAATGCGCACCTCTTGCTGCCCCAAGCCTGGGGTCGCATAAAATCCCGCCCCAGGTGCTACCATCACGGTTTGTCCCTCATGATCAAATGACTCAAGCATCCATTGGCAGAATTTCTCGCTGTCATCTACCGGCAGTTGCACCATGGCATAAAAGGCGCCATTTACCTTGGGAACGACCACGCCATTCATGTCCTGCAACAATCTCACCAGCAGGTCCCTTCTTTTCCGGTACTCTTGGTTGACCTCCTGGTAGAAAGAGGAAGGAAGCGCATAAACTGCCTCTGCCCCAAGTTGCCCCAAAGTAGGAGGTGACAAGCGTGCCTGAGCCAGTTTCATGACCCCAGTCATGACTGCTTCATTGCGAGAGACCACACAACCAATGCGGGCTCCACAGGCCGAAAATCGCTTGGATATGGAATCGGTTACGATGACATGTTGCTCTATCCCCGCTAGTCCCAACACCGACTGATGCCTGAGGTCATCGTATACAAACTCCCGATAGACTTCGTCGGCGATCAAAAAGAGGTCATGCTTGAGGACGATTTCTTTGAGTTGAGCCAGCTCTTCGGGGCTGTAAAGAATGCCAGTAGGATTACCCGGGTTGCAAATCAAGATTGCCTTGGTGGCAGGGGTAATTAGCTCCTCAAAAGCCTCGATCGATGGCAGGGAAAAATCTTCTTCTATGCGGGTGGTAATAGGCCTAACTTTGACATTAGAAGCAATGGAAAAGCTGTTGTAATTGGCGTAGAAAGGTTCAGGCACAATCACCTCATCCTCAGGATTCAAGCAAGCTGCAAACACAAAATTCAGCGCCTCAGATGCTCCCGTAGTCACGATTACCTGCTCGGCGTGGATATCTTGGCCCACCGACTGGTAATAGGTCGCGATGGCCTCGCGCAGAGGCGAGATTCCAGCGGAGTGGCTATATGCCAAAACTTTGATCTCAGCCCGGTCTATGGCTTCCCAATACAAGGCAGGGGTCTGTATATCTGGTTGGCCTATGTTGAGGTGAAAAACATGGGTTCCTCGCGCCTTGGCGGCTTCTGCATAGGGAACCAGTTTGCGTATGGGGGAGGCAGGCATGACCTGCGCACGATCCGAAATTTGGGGCATGGGTCTTTCGTTGAATAATTACTCGCGCAAAACTACAGCTTGGACCACAAAGGTCATAGAACACCATACAGCTTAGATCAAGCCTTACCAAATATGCGCTGATATATGGGTTTCCGGTAAGCAAACTGGGCATATAGAACAGGGTACAGCAGATAGTCCATCAGGCGATTGGGGCCTCGGAAGCGAATGTCATCCACGATAACCGAACGCCCAGGCCCTGCATTTTCTACCAAGTGATGATGTTCCCAAGCTCCTAAGAAAAAAGGGAGTTCCACCCCCCGATCTACAAACCAAGCTTTCTCGTCATTTTCCCCATCTTCCACAATCTCACTCACCCAGTCTTGACTGATAAAGCCCAGCAGTTTAAGGCGAATATGAACCACATCCCCACTTTTTGACCCCTCAAACCTTAACAGCTGTACCCCGGCGCCGGGAGGGCTCAGTGCTTCAAATAACTGCTGGTTAAACCCCTTCATTACGGCTCGAAAATCTCCTTTAACAGGAGTTCTTATTTCTATATGCATCATAAAAATCTGGGCAATAGGATTCCTTGGAGAGAGCATAACTCATCAAAGTCAGGCTTGTTCAAGTCGTGAACCTACCAAGGCAGATCTCGCCCCATCCAATCTGCAAGTTTTTGATTGTGAGGAGCGTAAAAATCCTTTAACCAAATTTCTATTTCTGGGGGTATCGAACTGGGAGGAGCCACATTGTAACGAGAGAGAGTTGGCAAAGCAGGAAAAGGAGACAGATCTAAGAACCTGGCCACTTTTTGTAAGGCTAGCCGACAACTAGCCTCCTCGTCTAACTCATCACTCAGCAAAATGAGCATCTTATCCCGTCCAAAGCAATTCTCCCACCTTTGCAAGGACTGCCAATACAGCCCTGGCCCTAAGAATTCCGTCTTTACTCCCTGCTCAAACAGCGAGACTTCTCGCCGAAGATCTTCTCCGAAACCACGTAACGCTACAGGTAAGGCCCTGCCTTCATCTGCAAAACGCTGGTACATCCGATAATGGGAATGGGCTCGTGCAACTGGTTCTCGCAAAACTATTAGCAGCTTTACTTCTGGCAATAAAGCCTTGACACGCTGAGGAGGAACCTGGTAGAAGGTATTGGCACTGGCCTCCCCCGTGATTACAGGATGCCCCTGATTGCCTGGCTTAAAGTGAATTTTTTCCTCAAATAATTGCCCTGCAGCATCTAGCTCCGGCCAATGCAAGGTTTGTCCCTTCGCCTCCGTAGTCGGAAAATTTGATACATAGCTTGCCCAATTAGCTTGAAGATAAGTCAAGTCGCCTTGAGCAAAAAAATTGGGCTCCTTTAAGCGCCCTGGTAGGACTTGAGGATGCTCGATCAAGTAGCGAAATAGCGAAGAAGTACCACATTTTCTTTCGCCAATGATGAAAAAAGAGGGCAGCAAATGGGTAGATTGATCCATAGAATTATAACCTAAACACCATCAGGATACCAAGTCCAATCAACATCCCCTGCTTCTGGACCATATCTTTTGAGAAAGCCCTGCAAGAATAGAGAATAGATGCCGGCATGATGCAAGCCAGGAGTGTCGTTCAGCTCAACCTGTAAACCGGACCGTAAACCTTCTGATTGGAAGTGCGACAACAACAAAGAATCTTGACTCAGGATGTGGATAGGAGTTTGGCGGGTGTAAATGTCATAGTCAGTGATCACGCCAGGCTGATGGTCCCCCAACAGAATGACTACACTTTGGCTATCAATGCGGTTAAGCACAAAATCCAGCAGCATGTCCCACTCATAATCGATGGATTCCAAATAGCGGTCGGTGTCTTCTCCGGGAGTGAGTTCATGCCAATCTTTGACGATGGCAGCATCTTTAGGCGCCCTCGGGTCGGGGTTAGAAGCGATCTGATCCAATTCTCGCCATTCTTCCTTGACCGGCGGGGTCAAGAACCAAGGATGATGGGAATTCATGGTGATGGTAAACAAGAAGGTAGGCGAATCAAGCGGAGCCAATTCAGCTTGAAAGTAGTTCAAGGCGTATTGGTCTGGGACTCCCCCAAAATAATCATAGGCAAAGCCTTGGTAAGGAAAGTCTCGATGTTTGATCCAGCGCTGAAAACCAAATAGGCGATTGACCTCTGCATAACCTTTGGTACGAGCCACCGATAAATCCACGTCTTGCATGGTTTTCATGCGCACCGTTTGATAACCTGCCTGATTGAAAAAACTCACCATGCTAGGAAAACTTACCTGGGATTCAACGATGGAGCGAAACTGAGGCTGAGAAGCAATGGTCACCCCGAGCATGGCGGAGGAGAAGGCCATCCAAGATCCTCCGCCAGCTACTGGTGAACGACTCAGGCCAGAAGCAGCCTTCCAACCCATTCGTCCTAGCTTTGCTTCGGCATCTTTTAATAAGTCATAGGTATGGGATTTGAAGCGAGGATCAGCCAATAGCAATTGGCCATAGGATTCGATGCAGATCAGGTACACATCCGGTCGCTCCGCAATGGGGTGGTTGAAATAGTCATAATAGACTCCCAAACGTCGATGCAAAGGCTCTTCTGGCTGGGCTTTGGTTTGCAAGCTCCGCAGAAAGTCCGGTAACATGGGACGAAAGGTCAAGTAATGATCTTTGAAGCTGGGCCATTGACGCCAATAAAAGAAGGTTGACCCTAAGCTAAAACAGGCAACCAAGGTCAACAACCCGATTCCAAAGCGGCTCCACGCAGGAGGCCGTACCGACAATCCCCGTTTTAAGCCTTGGATCAAGAGGTAGCATACTCCCCCAATGATCCCTAAACCCAGCAATAGCCCCAACACCAGCATCCAAGGAGATTGAAGGATTTGCCCCAGAAAGATTGGCAGCACCTCCCAAGCCCACTGCAAATCTGGCCATAGTTCAGGATGGCGGCCATAGACACTGGTATAGAAGGCATAGTAAAATGAAAACAGCAGCAAGAGTACCATGAGACCGCCTCCAATCCACAAAGTCCAGCGAAAGGCCGTAGGCCGTTTTCGGAGGAGGATCAGCAGACTTACCCAAATCATCAACTCCACGCTGATTCGTCCTACATCATTTTGATTGCGAATCCACCAACTGGGCGGTTGAGAAGCATCCTTGGGGTTCAGCTCAGCAGGGGGAACAATAGACAGCGATTCCCCTTCCCAAACTAAGCTAGAACCGGGAGGCTCATCATAGAGTTGCCGGAAAGCGAGGTATTGAGGCAGCTGTAAGCCCAAATTGAGGGCAATCATTACCAACCATAAAGTCAGAGTCCGACCTGAAGGGCTCGGCCACCATTCTTTCAAGGCAATCGGTTTTTTTTCGGGGTTCCAATAAAAGTACAAAGAGCGGCCAAAAGAGAAGCTGATACCTAAGGTCGCCAAAAACATCAAGGCCCCGCGCCAAGGCGGAGGAAGGATAAATGCCGCCACTAGAGAAGCCATCAGGCCACCGGCCAAGTAGCGCCCCAGCTGAGAACGCGGTTCTGGGGAAGATTGCGCGGAGCGGGGAAAGACCTTTCTCAAAATCAAATACAGATAGCGCCAAAGTCCTGCAACCCAAACCCAAGCTCCCAATCTTCCCCTTTCCCAAAGCAGAAAGGCCGCTACCAGCACATAGAGGGCGTCGACCTCTTTGTCAAAAATGGCTCCGAGCTCGGAGCTTGTATGGGTCTTACGTGCAATCCATCCATCCAATCCGTCCAATACCAACAGCATCAATACCCAAAAACAAAGAGGATCAGGATAGACCCAAGGGTGGAGAAAGGCCATGACAACTAAGCCCAATAAGCGTAGCCACGTTATCGCATTGGCAGGCCCCCCTCCCCAGCCTAACGGGCGCCATTGGTCTCGAAACAGCCACCAAAAAACCACAAATGCCCCTAAACCAGCCGAAGCGAGCCAACGCACATCACGCAACCAAGCTGCGGGGAGAAAAAAAAGAAGCATAACAATGGCGTAAAAAAGGGACCATTGTGCCAAACGTTTACTAGCGGTCATGCAGGAAAGTTAGTGTTTTTTGCCAATGGAGGCTGAAATTAGTAGACACTGAGATAGAGAGACACAAGACTTTAAGCCAAATAGACAAACAAAATTTGAGTTTAGGCTAAGGGCTATGGCCATCAAAGCCAATCCGTTCCGCCCCACACTGGCTAGTCCTAGCCTCGACCTCTGATTTCCACGCGATTCCTTATTGCGATCGCTCGGGAAATTGCCTAGATTCTGCTTATACCCCGATCACATGAGACCAGAAATCCTAATCAAGCAATGCAACTACATCAATAGCTTGGGCGACTCCATTTTACAAACTCCAAATCGGGAATTTTGGGGTTGGAATCGGGATCAATTGAGCGCCAGACTTAGGGAGTACCTCCGATTGCGGAAAGAAATAATCGACGAACTGAGTTGCTCTAAACTACCAGCCCTTTCGAAAGCAGTGAACCAGCTAAGTCCCATAGAGCTGCCGAGTTCCGTGGGGCGTGAAGGGCAAGCCCGTATGTTTTTAACCCTCGTTAGCGGGGCTGTATTGGGGGTTGGCTTGCAATCGTTGATCTACAAAAATGAAATCCAATTTTTGCAACAACTCAAGAATGATATCGAACAGACTCGGGTAGTTTTTGGCCAAATGATGCTCTCCATAGATTGAAAATTTCCTCAACTGACCTCACTTAAGACCCAAGCATAAAAAATGGTAAAGAAGTTGCCTAAATTCCCGTATAAGTTGTTGAATAGAAGAAACCCGTTTTTAGAGCATGGCG
>CAZFPQ010000003.1:9028-84439 GCA_964521065.1 uncultured Bacteroidia bacterium
AGTTAAGTAGTTAAGTAGTTAAGCAGTTAAGCAGTTAAGCAGTTAAGCAGTTAAGCAAAAAGGAGATCAAAAAGACCTTCACTTCTTAACTTATTTAACTCTTTCACTTACTTAACTCTTTCACTTACCTAACTCTTTCACTCCGATTTCCTCCATCCAAGCGCCAACGCCTAGTTCCGTTCTGTTTCCCCTTTTGCCTAGTTATCGCTTTACCCAGAATAAATGGACAACCCAAACGTAGCGATCTACTTAGATTTTGAAAACCTTGCCATTTCTGCAGAGACCGTTTACCCCTCCAAAAACAAGCCACTGGATCTAGAGCCTTTGGTAGATTATGCGGCTAATAAAGGGGTGATTTGTGTAAAAAAAGCCTATGCAGACTGGTCCAAAGACATTTTTGGTCAATACCAAAATGAATTGATGACGCAGGGTTTTGAATTGGTTCACCTGCCAGGGACCAATCAGCAAGGCAAAAATGGCTCGGACGTACGCCTCGCAGTGGATGTGATGGCCTACATAGAAACCTTCCCTGAAATTGACACCGTGATCATCGGTTCTGGGGATACGGACTTCATCCCTTTGATTCAACATCTCCGAAGTCGGGGCAAATCCGTGATCATCATGGGCTTTGAATACAGCGTTGGGGGCTTAGTCAAGCGAAACAGCGTGGAATTCAAATCTTTAGATGAATTGATTGGGGCTCCTGAGGAGGAATCGCCCTCTTCGGACTTGACTTCTGAGATGGATCCAGAAGCCGGGCGTCGGCTCCTACGTCGACTCATACGCAGCCGCAACAGCGAAGATCCCTTGCTGATGTCTCAGCTCAAGCAGCAATTGCTGCGCCTAGACCCAGGCTTTTCTGAAAAGGAAATGGGATTTGCCTCCTTCAAGCAATTCGTCAATCATTTTGAAGGGGACTTAGTGGATCGAGTTGAGGTCAAACACGACAGCCTACAGTTGATCTATTTCAAGGAAAGCTCAGCCGATCAAAAAGAGTCCAAACTCAATGAAGACGAAGTAGAAAAGCTCAAAAAAGCGGCGGAACAATTCCTTACCAAGAAGCTCCGCTACCAAAAAAACCCACACCAGCGCCTCCAGCTTTCATCGGCCCTCTTCCAAAGCGTCAAAGGCAAGGAGCACCTCTCCATGAACCAAATGCTCGATCTGATCCACGAAAAAGTAAAGGGAAAATTCGCTAAAACCGACATCAAAAAATACGTTAATACCCTTTTTACCGGCGGAGCTTTTAAAGCCGCTAGTGAGAAGACGCAGGGTCCTCTGTTGTCTCGCCCCTTTTCTCTGGAGCAAACCATTGAAAGTCCAGAAGGACTGGATCAGGTATACATTCGCCGGGTAAGTGAGATTCTACAAAGCCGCTACCCCAACATGGATTCCAATCAGATGTTGGAATTGTTGATTTGAGCCTTCATCCTGACATCGACCTTCCGTTTTGCCAAACTCCCTCTCCTTAACGGACATTCAACACTTAGCCGCCAACGAAGCCGCCTTCCAGCGTGCTAAAGGATTGGCTGAGCCTCGCCTATGGCGGGAATTGGGTCGAACCAAGCAAGGCTATTGGGGACGATATTATGACTTTGACGTGTGGGTCTCTCTCCAAGGCCCTAGCTTCAAATGTTCTTGCCCAAGCCGACAATATCCCTGCAAACATGTTCTTGGCCTCCTCCTGATGGCATTGAGTCAGAGCCAGCACTGGTCCAACCTTGATCCTCCGGCGGCCTTTCTTGCCTGGCTAGAAAAACAACAGGCAAAGCCACCCGCCAAGACTCAATCTGCGCGAAGTGGAGAGCGCCTCCAAGCCAGGATAAGCAACATCCAAGGAGGCCTCATTGAGCTTGACCACTGGCTGCAAGACTTGGCCCAGCGTGGCTTGGCCGACTTAGCTCAGCAAAGCGACGCCAGCTGGCAACGCCTTATTTCACGCATGGTAGATGCCCAAGCTCCAGGCCTCGCTAGTCGCTTGACGGAACTCCAGCAGAAATCTATGCGGGATGCTGAAGCGGTCAAACTCATTGACCAGGTAGGACAAATTCACTTGCTCAGCCAAGCCATGCATCAGCAAAGTGAGCTACCCACAGCGCTTCGAGCTGAACTTTTTCAGCAATTGGGGATCAACCTGCGCAAAGAGGAAGTCTTGGCTTCGCACCCCGTAGCGGGACGGTGGCTGGTCTTAGGTCGCCGCCTGGAAATTGGGGACCGCTTTGACGTGCAGCGGACCTGGCTACAGGGACAAGGGGAAGCAAAAGGTCGTTCGGCCTTGTTGCTGGAGTTTTCGGTCGGCAGTCGAGCTTTTCCTAGCAGCTTTCAGGCTGGACAGGTCTTAGAAGGCCCACTTCATTTCTATCCAAGCAGCTATCCTCTGCGGGCCTTGTTTGGACGAGAGCCTGAGGTACTAGCCCAAGAAGCCTTGCCGCAAGCCGGGGACCTAGCCAAGGAGCTACAAAACTACGCCCAGGCCCTCGGGGCCAACCCCTGGCTGATCCGCTATCCCCTGGTGGCCCACGGAGTCCAACCCATTCAAAAGGGGGACCGTCATTTTCTCAGTTCCCTAGAAGGCAGCAGCCTTCCCTTGGTCCCCAACTATCCACGCTGGTGGGAATTGCTGGCCTTGAGTGGCGGCGATCGCCTCACCGTGATGGGCGAATGGGATGGGTATGAGCTGTATCCGCTGGGAGCCCGTCAAGGGCGAAGATGGGTGAGGGTATGAGTCCAATTACCTGCAAACACAGGCTAGGGCGTCTTGCCTATGTACATGCCTGGTCTAATTTACCGGTCCCCTTTCATCTGCTGAAACAACCAAGCCCGTGCAAAGGTCCAATCCCGCTTGACTGTAGCAGGAGAAGTATCTAGCGCTTGTGCGGTTTCCTCAATGGACATGCCTCCAAAAAAGCGGCATTCGACCACCTTGCCTTGCCGTTCGCTGAGGGATTGTAATTGGGTCAACACCTCGTCCAAGGAAAGCAAGTCATCGATCAAAGCATCGTTGAGGGGGATTTGGAAATCTAGCTGTTCCAGAGACACATCGCGCTGAACACCACCGCGTTTTTCGGCTTGGGCACGCTGGGCATAGTTGATCAAGACCTGACGCATGGCCCGAGCCGCGATATAGAAAAAGTGGGAGCGATTTTGGAAGTTGGCGGAGCGCTGGTCCACCATCTTGAGGTAAGCCTCGTGCACCAGGGCGGTGGTGTTCATGGTTTCTAGCCCATAAGATTGCCACCTGACTCGCTTGGCCACTTTACGGAGTTCTTGGTATACGTAGGGAAACAGCTCATTAAAAGCTTCCGCATTACCAGATTCCAGCGCCTTGAGTTTTTGGGTGATTACCTCAGGATTGGGCAACATGATTATAACTTATCCACCTTGATGATTCGGGAAATGAGGCCAGATTCAGTCTGCAGGGTAAGGTAATACAAGCCATTAGCGAATTGGGACAGGTCCAAAAATCGCTCGTTTGAGCCTGAAAGGCCTTGAAATGACTGCCCCAGCAACCTGCGTCCCTGTAAGTCTGTGAGATTGAGTAGCAAAGACTGGGGAGCCTTTAGTTCAAACTTAATTTTGACCTGACCAGGATTGGGATTCGGGTATACGTTCAGTCCTAGGTCAGAAAGATCGTCATCTATGTTGGTGCTTGCCCCACATGACAGAATGGCCTGTTGCACTTCGCTGCGGAGGCTAGCGGCAGATATTCCCAACAAAGGACAACTGAGGTCGTTCAGGTTACTGGCTAATTCAATAACTGGATGGGTAGCTTCTTCTCCTAACCAGAAACCCGTCTCAAAAGGCGAGGTTTCACTTTGTTGAATTTGCCACGCCAAGAGCTGAGTCAAGCTCGCCCGCTGTGCGCCACTAGGTCCTTGGTTACTCAGGTCTCCCAGAAGGCAAATGCCGGTACTGCCGACCTCCCGATTCATGCCTCCAGGCAGGTAATCCCCGACTACGGCATACCCTCCTCCTCTGCCTTCATAGATGTTCCCAAGAGGATCAATCAACCAATTATACCCCATGTCACAGTCTCCCAAGACATTTACATGGTGACTCCAAAGAGCTAGGACTGCTGCAGGCCAATTGCTGCTTTGGGCAGGCATCGTTGCGTGGGTCACAACTGCATGTGTAACCGGAGCATACCTAGGAATGGCGCAAGTATAACCGAGGCTGTCAGGATCGGGGGCCTGCCAAGCTTCCCTAGTCATATATCCAGGATGAGCACAAACGCTCGGCTCATCCCCACTTAATCGAAAGGACAACTTTCCTTGGTCTGGGGAAGTCGGGTTAATTTCGCTTCGATTCAAAACCATAGGGTCAAAAGAAAGGGGCGTATCTCCCAGACTGCGAGCAGGCACTACTAAGGTATATCGAAATGCTTGGACCTCCTCTTGCACCTCTAAAGGCTGGGAAACCCACAAGGATGTATCAGGTCCTTTTAAGTTAGGGCAATGCTGCAGGGTGATTGGGGTAGACCATTGTCCCTTCTCATCCAACCATTCAACCCCAACAAAAAAAGCATCTTCCACATATGGCCTAAAAGCCGCAGTGAAAGAAATACTCAAATAATTACTGGCATCAGTACGTGGCAGAGCGACGGCAGCCGAACGAAAATGAGAAGGCAACTCACTCTGCTTGGTGATCAATTGTCCCTGCTGAGTAAGGGCAAAATTATCAAGTAATGTGGAACCGGAATGCCCTCCAAAAGAAAGCTCTATGGCCTGAAAGCTTAGGGCAGATTGCCCCATTAAGCTTACACCCCAACCCCCAATAAGACCGATAACTACAATTAAATTCCTTAGAGCTTCTATCAGATACTTCATCATTGCAGTTCGAAATATAACCAATTTTGAACGAGTTGCCAGTTGATAATGCCTTCAACTCCTACCCCATAGATGACAATCTTCAATCCAAAAAAGTTGAGTAATACTGCAATATTGCCTGAAGATTTCTTTTCTCGGATATGCTCAAAAAAAGTGAGTCGCTACCCTATTGTATAACGACTCACCATCAAAATTGTGCATCTATGCTCAGCACAAATGATCATTCGTCGTCATATTCTTCTCCCTCGTCATAAAATTCGTCCTCCTCGTAGTACTCATCATCGTCATCGACCTCCTCATTCAGACGACGAACGTGAACGGCTACCTCTTGCCCACGTTCGTTTTTGTCTACTGTAAACTCTACCATATCATCTTCCTGAAGGTCGTTGAAGTCCCCATCTTCCACGTTGGTCCAATGGAAATAGAGGTTATTGGGAGGCATTTTGATGAAGCCATATCCATTTTTTAGGCTGAGAATGGTACTCTGCTGAACAGACCCAATGGGTAGGGTGGGCCGTGCGCCGAAGGGGGATGCTTTTCGCTCTTTAGATATAAAGAGATTGCGGATGATGGCATCCTCCCGCTTCATCTTGTTGTCGATCAGCTCGTGCATGGAAATGGGATAGGTGGCCTCTTTGAGTAGCTCCACCGAGGTCACGGTTTTGCGCAAGCGTCCAGAACGCTCATCGGTATACTCAAAATCCCAGCCCAACACCATCACCCTCACGCCCAAGGTATTAAGCTTTCGAACTAAGGGAACGTAATCGCTGTCACAGGCAATCAATACCAACACCTGAAAATCCTTGTGTAGGGCCATTTCATAAGCCTCCAAAGCCAACCAAATATCGATGCCTTTGTCCTCTTTTCGGTCTTGACCTCCACGCATGGGCAAGTAGTGGGTTACCACTCCCTCATACATCAAAATATCATCAAACAAACGCTCGGAGATGATTCGGTTAGGCTCTCCTACATCGTGAGAGCCTAGTCGACCACGAAAATAGTGAGCATCCACAATGTGGCAAAAGCGCGGATCTCGTCCTTCTTCATCGGCGACTTGATTGCGGATAAATTCGTGAAGCCCAGATATGCTCAGTCGGCTTTTTTTCTCGTGCTCGTAATTATAATAATTGCTTACGTGGGCGAAGTAATTTCCATCGTACATTACCCCTATTCTGGTAATGCTAGAATCCTGATTGTTAGCCATTGATTTTGTAGATACTTATTATGCTAGACGATTATGAAATATTGGGTAGGGGGTTTTTAACTTAAAGGAATGGGTTTATCTGATGGGTCTTGTTTGAGAGGAGGCGTGAGAAGTAAGGGGTTAGGAGGGTCTATTGATCAAATTTGTTTGGGTATGGTTTTAGTTAAGCCTCCTTTGGGTCTGGGTATATGAGAGCACAATATTAAGCAAAAGTTATCCAAAAATCAGATAGGCTAAAATTCATAGGATAAGCCAAAGTGAGGAGAAGAAAAAATTTCGGTATAGGAATAGGCGACATCTATTCTCAACCCTTCCCATGACAGGCCTAGCCCTCCGCTGAGCAAAAGCGGTTCACTGCCAGCCCCTACTCTTACCGAAATAAGCTTGCCTACTTGGTATTCAAGGCCACCTCTAAAGTTGGCCGGACTGGTCTCTTCTTTCGATACTTCTGCGACCAGCAAAAGCTCTTCCGTGGGTCGATAAGCCATTCCTGCAAGCAAAACCGTAGGAGCCACCTCCACCCCGCCCAGCGCAGTCTGCATGGCTCCGCGGTTAACGTTATAAGCAGAAACACCTAATTGGAGTTCATCGGTAAGCCTAAGGCTCAGCCCAACATCAGCTAGCAAAACCCCTGCTCCTCCATAGCCCGGTATAGAGAGGCTGCTGTACTTACCCTTGACTCCCAATGTCAATCGATCTAGTAAGGTGATGGCATAAGCTAGACCAATTTGGCTTTGCCTAAATGCATCGAAACCAAAACTGCGTAGTTCTAATCCTATCGCTTGCTGTGAACCGAGTGGATAAATGCCTCCTGCCGCTGCGTAGGTAAGCTCTCTCAAACCAAAACGTCGCTCGGCATAAACCCCCATTTCTGGACGCGTTCCCCCAGCAATACCCGCTGGATTAAAAAACACACAGCCCCACTGTCCTTGTACAGCAGTATAAGCATATCCGAGTCCTATGGCTCGGGCATCCGCACCAGGAAAAGGCTCAACCCCAGCCATGAGCACAGCACTGGTCATGAGCAGGAAGAACAAGGCCAACAGTCTCCGCATGTAACAGGTTGTTGAGTAAGGGAAGTTGATATTGGACAACAGGCCTTGAATCTAAGGATTCTTTTGGTCTCACCCGACTCTATGAAACAGAAAACCGCCCAAGCCAAGCTTGAGCGGTCAGAAATATAAAACAGGGGATTGACAGGTTCTAGCGAATATAAAGGACAGCATGCTCTCCGGTTTCCTTAGAGTCCAAGTCCACTCGGCCATATGGTGCTTCATATAAGCGCCATTCTTTGGCCTTGAGAACATATCCATCGTAATCAAAAGCCTCAACGTCACCAGCACTTTCAAGATCAGCCGCTACTTCTAAGATCTCATACCTGATCTCCGGCTCCAACTTATTGTCCTCTTTAGGATCGGGGGACTTACGCTGGGACTCGGTAACCAAGATGTAGGTGTTCCGGCCCCTGACTAACAGGGTGTTTTCACCTCCAGTTAACTTCTCAAGCAATTGATCAAAGTGGGGTTCCTCCCGATCGTCTTTTCCTTCAGTCCAAGTATCTGTTTCGGGATCTAAGGTGATTTCGGCTACGCGTTCTATACCGGACTCTGTGTCTTGATACAGTGTGGCTTTATAGGTTCGACGCTCTTTGGCATCTGCTTCTGCTCGACTTAAGGGGATGTGTTCATCTTCGCTAACGGTGAATTCTTTTTGAAAAGGTTGGGCTGCTTGGTTTGTGGCATCCTGAGTAGAGAGTGGCATCAAGCCCTCTTCAGGAGTACAAGAGGTCATGGCGAACATGGCAGCTAAGGCGAAAAGGGTGACGAAGTATCTCATTGCTTTATGGATTAGGGAGTTTTGTAATCTATTTGCTAATCCTTCAGCCTTGCTACATTTAACTTTACGCCTCCCACAGAAAATGGCCGAAAATTTCTGGTTTGCTTTAGCTAGTGGTCAAGCTATTGATCAAGCGGTCGAAAGGTTCCTATAGATATCCATTCGATCAGGGAAATAGGCAGAATGCTGATCAGAAGTGCTTCCTTCTTATTCTATAAATCAGGCAGCACTTATGTATTTTGCCATCCATAAAACTAGAGTAAGACAAAGAGACCTCCTTATAGCATACCTAACGCTCCCTCCATCACATGTCTCCCGCTGAATTAGAAAGAATCGCCATGTTGGGTTTAAGCCGCTTACCAAAGTCAGGTGAGCAGGAGTGGACCGGGGAACTAGCTTGGCTCGATGCCTTGGCGAGGGAATCTCTCGAAGCCAGAGCGGGAAATCATTTACCCAGCATAAACGAAGAGCGAGAAGCCCCCGCCATGGTGGATGAGTGGCCATGGTTCAACCAAGAGGCTGGCAAATGTCTGGAGGCACTTTTGGGGGGTAGGCAAGCTCCAGTGTTACAAGAGTTTTTGCAGCATTGCCTAAGGGCTCAGCAAACCGTTCAGCCTATTTACTTGCCAAGGCTACTTGAACTGGCTATGGTCAAAGGGCTTCCCCGCCAGCCCTTGTTAACAGCCATCGGGCTGCGAGGACAATGGCTAGCTGCGAAGCATCCTAGATGGCAGGGGATTCTTACCCCTAGTCAACAGGATTGGGAACAGGGCACTCCCAGTAAACGGCTAGACTATCTAATCCACTTACGCGCTTCATCCCCCCAACTGGCCCGCGAACTGCTTACACCCCTTACCCAAGGGCGCGCTTATCGCGAATTGGAAAAACTCCTGCCTGCTATGAACCAAGGGCTATCCAAAGCCGACCAAGCTTGGCTTGAGGCCTTATCTGACCACGGTCGACTTCCAATAAGACGCCTGGTTCTTCAATTGTTGTCACGACTGCCAGGCTCCTCCCTCCATCTCAAGGCATCCCAGCTTGCTTCAAACATCTTAGAAGGACCAAGTAATCGAGTCACGATACAGATAGACGGGTTAAGCAATGCTACTTGGCTAGATGAATTTCCTGGTATGTTTCCGGATATGGAGCCTCTACATCCAGGTTTACAGCACCAACGCTTGGTCAAGCTATTGTCATTAGTTGCCCCATCAGTTTGGGAGAAATCTTTTGGGCAAAGTGCAGCCAGTTTAATTCAGGGCTTGCCCGAGCATCCTTGGGGAGAAGCATTGTATCAAGGATGGCTTCAAGCGGCTTATCTATATCAAAATAGCGCCTGGGCTACAGAGCTGCTTAAGCTCAGCCTAAAGTCAGATCAAGATCCAGTCTTACGCAGAGAAAGAGGATTTAGTCAGTGGTTGCCCCGCGGGCTTCGCCCAGTTCTGCTAAGTCAGATTCCTTCATCAGTTATCACCCAAGTACTCAGTCGCACTTTCACGAACATCCATACCCCCAAGTCTATTCCCCTTGCTTGGTTGCTGATGGAACAACTGCCCAAAGAAGCCTCCCCTGAATTAAGCATTGCTTTTGCCCGAAGCATTTGGAAGGTCTTGCAGCAAGGTGATGGTTACAGTCAGAGCATCCTCCGATCCTGGCTCCCCAGTTTGTCCAAGTTGGCCTATGTCATTCCCACACAGGCATACGCCCAGCTTTTAGGGATCTGGGCTGTCAACCCGCTTTACTCCACTTGGTACGACCCATTTTTGGAGCAAATCCTGCAGGTTTTAGCTTTTAGAAAACGCATGCAACAAGCCTTCGAGGGTTAGAAAGCTTAGGCCAAAGGCTAAAGAAAAATGATTTAATCATTCTCCCCTTCCTTCGGAGATGAGATCTTCTCTTCTTTAGGTGCTTCTTCAGGCTTGCTCTCCCCGGCTTCTTCTCGACGCTTTTCGTCAAGCTTGAAAAAGCGATTTTGGAAGATTAGGATGACCACGATCCCAATGGAGATCCCCGCGTCGGCAATGTTGAAAATGGGCCATAAGGAAGTATACTCACCTCCAAAAATGGGTACCCAGTCGGCAATTCGGCCTTCCCAGATATCTAAGTAGAACATATCCACCACACGCCCATGGAACAACCCTCCACTGTAATCATTGATATCCGAGAACCATAGGCCATAGAATGTCCGGTCTATGATATTGCCCAAGGCTCCACCAAAAATTGAGGCAACGAACCAAGGCAAGGGAGAGCGATGGTCAGATAAGCGATACAGCACTACCCCAATGGCCAGAACGGCTACAATTGAAAAAATCGAGAGGATCAACTTCCCGGTCACCTCACTCATCTCCATCCCTAGCCCAGAGAATAAGTTGGTGAGGGTGAGGCCAAATGCAGCCCCATTGTTTTCGATGAAATGGATTTTAAAAAAGTCTCCCAACACTTGAATCTGTCCCGAAACCCCCTTCTCCATGTTCAGCTTCACGACCAATTTGACAATTTGATCGAGCACGATGATGGCCAGAGATAAAAGGAAATATTTACGGGCTTTCTTCATTTTCTAGAGGGGTTGAGAGGCCGAGAATTAAATAGTGTCTGATTTTGGGGAAGAGTGAGCAAAATAAGAGGCCCCACCAAAGTTAGCGATAATACCCCAATCAGGAAACCGTCGCTAACTTATAGGGCCATGGGTGCTACAACCTCCACGCTATGCTAGCGCCGAGGAGCCCGTCCTTGATTCATTTTGGCGGCCACGGTAGTAGTGGCATGGGGTACTACCAACAAGCGTTCACGTGGGATCAATTCGCCCGTAACTCGACAGATTCCATAGCTGCCATTCTCTATTCGGATCATGGCTTTCTCCAGCTTGTCAATGAATTTCGCCTGACGAGCCATCAAAATTTCAACCTGCTCTTTTTCACGGCTTTCGTTGCCAAACTCCGTAAAATTGAAGCTGTCAGCAGAAGAACCACTAAGCTCTTTGAGGCTGTTGGCCAAGCGCTTGTATTCCACTTGGGCTTCCTTGAGCTTGCGTTCGATCACGCTGCGGAACTCTCCGAGTTCATTTTTGCTGTAAATCTTCTTGTCTCCGTTCATATTGGTCACAATTGCAAGTGTAGTTAGTTAGTCAACAGTATTGAGACATGTAGAAAAGTGTAGGGTTTGCCTTTGCATCCTCACACCCCTCTATCTTTCATTCTTTTATTTCTTACACCTTCGCCAAGAGGATTTTCCCCTCCGTGCCATTGATGTCAACCGCATCTGCTCCCTCACCCAGCTCCTCATCAGACTTTAATGCCACCTCATCGGCGAGCGTCTCTCCACTGATGTAATCCCCAAAGCTTTCCACTGCGCTTTTCCAATCGGGCAAATTGCTCATCTGCACCATGATGCGGTCAGTCACTTCAAAACCCTTGGATTTACGCAAATTTTGAATGCGGTTCACAAATTCTCTTGCCAAACCTTCTTGAGCCAATGCTTCCGAGACCTGGACATCAAGGGCTACGGTATACTTGTCATCAGAAGCAACGGACCAGCCAGGAATATCCTGGGTGGAGACTTCTACATCTGCCAGTTCTAAGGTAAATGCACCATTGGAAAGCGTCAGTTCTACTTGACCCTCCGTTTCTAGCTGACGAATATTCGCTTGATCAAATTGTCCCAATTTTGCGGCGATCTCTTTGATCAATTTTCCCACCTTAGGTCCCAAGGCCTTAAAGTTTGGCTTGACCTTTTTGACCAAAATGCTGTTGTCCTCCGTAATGTATTCTAGGGTCTTGATGTTGGTCTCACCCGCAATCAAATCCTGTACCTTGACCAACTCAGCCCTTAAATCGGGATCTAATATAGCAACCATAGCTTTGCTCAATGGCTGACGCACTTTGATCTTATCTTTACGTCTCAGGCTGAGAATCAAAGAGGTAACCCGCTGAGCCATGTCCATTCGGGCTTCGCCTGCCCGATCAATCGCAGCTTCAGTCACTTCAGGGAAAGCAAGGAGGTGGACGCTTTCGGTCCTTCCCGTTAAGTCCCGATATAGCTTCTCGGCATAGAAAGGGGCGATGGGGCTCATCAAGATGCTCACGGTTCGTAGACACTCGTGTAGAGTCTGGAAAGCGGCCCGGTCTCCATCCCAGAAACTCCGCCGAGAAAGGCGTACGTACCAGTTGGACAACTGCTCCTGTACGAAGGAATCGATGGCCCTGACCGCCCTAGTAGGCTCGTAGTCATCCATGTAACCCTCCACCTCTCGAATCAATGAATTGAGACTAGAGAGAATCCATTGGTCCAATTCGCTGCGTTCAGCAAGAGGAATTTCTTCCCCATATTCAAACTGGGCCAAGTTGGCATACAGCGCAAAGAAGCTGTAGGTATTGCTGAGGGTTCCAAAGAATTTCCGCTGCACCTCTTGGATACCAGCCAGGTCGAAACGCAGGTTCTCCCAAGGTTGAGAGTTGCCGATGATGTACCAGCGGGTAGCATCGGCCCCATAGGTATCGATGGTCTTGAAGGGATCTACTACGTTGCCCAATCGCTTGGACATCTTGCGGCCATCTTTGTCTAGCAGCAAGCCGGTAGAAATCACATTTTTGAAGGCAACGCTGTCTTCTAGCATCACCGCAATGGCATGCAGGGTAAAAAACCAACCCCGCGTTTGGTCTACCCCTTCAGATATAAAATCTGCAGGGAAGTTATTTTTGAATACTTCCTGGTTTTCGAAGGGATAATGCCACTGGGCAAAAGGCATGGATCCTGAATCAAACCAAACGTCGATCAGATCGCTCTCACGACGCATCGCTTGCCCAGTATCCGAAACCAACACCACTTCATCTACCCCAGGTTTGTGCAGATCTAGTTCTTCGAAAAACTGCTCCACGTAGCTTGCCTGCATCAAACCCGCCTCAACAGACTTTTCCATCTCGCTGCGCAGCTCGGCAACAGAACCAATGCACTTGGCCTCGCTGCCATCTTCACTGCGCCAAACGGGCAAAGGTATGCCCCAATAGCGAGAACGAGAAAGGTTCCAGTCTACCAGATTTTCTAGCCAGTTCCCAAATCGGCCCGTCCCGGTAGAAGCGGGCTTCCAATTGATCTCCTGGTTTTTGGAGAGCAGATTGTCTTTTACCGCCGTGGTGCGGATAAACCAGCTATCCAAGGGATAGTACAGCACAGGGCGATCGGTACGCCAGCAGTGAGGATAGCTGTGTTCGTATTTTTCGACTTTGAAAGCCTTGTTCTCTTGTTTGAGTTTGATGGCTATGTCTACGTCCACGCTACGGTCTTCTTCCTGGCCATAGTCCTTGACGTAGCGCCCCGCAAAATCAGTCACCTCATCCACAAAACGCCCTTGCTTGTTGACCAAGGGGGCAGGGTTGCCATCGGCATCGGTCACCATCAAAGGTGGGATGTCATTTTGCTGAGCCACCAAAAAGTCATCAGAACCGAAGGTAGGTGAAATGTGTACGATGCCTGTTCCGTCCTCAGTAGATACAAAATCTCCTAAGATGACCCGAAAAGCAGGATTATCAGGCTGCACATAGGGCATCAATTGGTGGTACTCCAAACCCGCCAGTTCGGCCCCCAAGTATTCAGCCCGAACCTCGAAAGGAATCAGTTTGGCACCAGGCTCATAATCTGCCAGGGCAAGCTCAGACGCTTTTTCATTGAAGTATTTGCCCATCAAGTCCTTGGCCATGATCACGGTCTGAGGCTGATAGGTATAAGGATTGAAGGTCTTCACCACCACATAGGTGATCTGTGCTCCCACCGCCAAGGCCGTATTGGCAGGCAAGGTCCAAGGTGTAGTCGTCCAGGCTACGAAGTAAGTGGCGCTGTCCTCATCCAGCAGTTGCTGGGCCAAAGGATGTGCTCCGGCCTTGATTTCAAACTGAGCCGTGACCGAGGTATCTTTGATGTCCTTGTAGGTACCCGGCATGTTGAGCTCATGAGAACTCAGTCCAGTTCCCGCTGCTGGGGAATAAGGCTGGATGGTAAAGCCTTTGTAAAGCAGGTCTTTTTCCCAAAGTCTTTTCAGCAAATGCCAGACCGATTCGATGTAGTTGTTCTCAAAAGTGATGTAGGGATCGTCTAGGTCAACCCAGTAGCCCATTTTACGGGTCAAGTCGTCCCATAGATCTTTGAATTTGAGCACATCAGCTCGGCATTCAGCGTTATATTCTTTGATGGAGATTTTGGTCCCAATGTCTTCTTTGGTGATGCCTAGTCTCTTTTCGACCTGTAACTCGACAGGGAGTCCGTGGGTATCCCAACCTCCTTTGCGCTTCACCTGAAAGCCCTGAAGCGTCTTATATCGACAGACCAAATCCTTGATGGTCCTTGCAATCACGTGATGAATACCTGGCTTACCATTGGCAGAGGGAGGACCTTCATAAAAGGTGAAACTGGGCTTCCCTTCTCTCGAGTCAATGCTTCGCTCAAAAGTTTGCTCAGATTCCCACCAGTTCAATACTTCCTTGTCTACTTCAGTAAAGGAAAGCTGTTTGTATTCTGGATATCGCTTAGACATAAACGCATTCAAGTTGATACTGGTATCAAAGGTGCTGGCAATACGATTGGGGCATCACAGGGTTTCAAACCCAACATATAGACAAAACCCACTTTGATAAAAGCGAGTGCAAATATATGAAAAAAGCCTGTCTTATGTTAAACCGGGAAAGGGCGATTTTAATCAGTCAATTGTGGGGACAAGGGAGATTTTTACGAGAATGAAGATATCCCCTTCCTTGTTACGGAGCCTCTATGGCTCCCTACCCAATATCCCCTATTCCGCCCTCCCTACCATAGAAGCCATTCTTCTTCTTTTCCCCCTGCCCATCGCTTAGGGGTTTTTGATGAAATTTCCCATATTAAGTACTAAGTGTTGCCCCATGGAGCAAAAGAGCTTGCCAGAAGGCTACTGAACCTCTCGGGCTCCAATCGCCGATAAACTACTTGCCATGTCGACTAGCCAAAGAAGAGACTTTCTAAAAAAGATGGCCCTTGCTGGGGCCGCCATGTCCACAGGAAATTTATGGGAGGCACAGGCCTCTGCTTTGTCCATGTCAAGGCCTCAGTCAAAGGGCCGGGGTGACCAGAGCACCGTTCGAATCGCTTTGGTCGGTGCAGGTGGCATGGGCATGGAAGATACCCGCACCTGCCTTAGGCATGATTCGGTAGAGCTGGTTGCCGTATGCGACCTCTACCAGGGGCGCCTCCAAGCTGCCAAAGATCGCTGGGGTGAACAGCTCTTCTTGACTACCGATTATCAAGAGATTCTGAAACGAGAGGACGTCGATGCCATCATCCTGGCTACTCCGGATCACTGGCATCAACAAATTTCCATCGATGCCCTCAAAGCGGGTAAACACGTGTATTGCGAAAAGCCCATGGTTCATTCCGTTAAGGAGGGCCATGCACTCATAGAGGCCTGGCGGAAATCTGGAAAAATCTTCATGGTAGGCAGCCAGGGACTCTCTTCCTTAGGCAATGAAAAGGCCAAAGCATTGCTCGCCGAGGGTGCCATCGGGGAATTGAACTACGCAGAAGGGTTCTGGGCCCGGCATTCGCCGGTAGGAGCCTGGCAATATCCGATTCCCGACGATGCTTCCACGGATACAGTAGACTGGGAACGCTACGTGAGCAATACCACCCAGCGCCCTTTTGACCCCTTGAGGTTTTTTCGCTGGAGGAATTATCTCGACTACGGCACGGGCATGTCTGGGGACCTCTTTGTCCATCTGTTTTCCAGCTTACACTTCATCACCGACTCGCTAGGCCCAAATCGAATCAGTGCCATGGGAGGGCTTCGCTACTGGAAGGATGGCCGGGAAGTTCCAGACGTTTTACTCGGCATGTTTCAATATCCCCAAGCTGATGCACATCCCGGTTTCAACCTGTCGCTGCGCTGCAATTTCGTAGACGGCACCAGTGGCACCACCTACCTCCGCTTGGTCGGCAGCGAAGGCTCCATGGATGTCAAGTGGGAAGAAGTCGTACTTCGTCGAAATCAGGCCCAACCAGGGGATGCTTTTGCCCAAGCTAAAGCCAAGGAAGCCGGTGAAGTCATCGGGGATCGAAAGCGCATGGTTCCCCCGCAGGAAATGATTTTCCAAGTTGAAAAGGGCTACAAAGGTGCCCACTATGACCACTTTCGGAATTGGCTCCAGGCCATTCGTCAAGGAGGATCGGTGGTAGAAGACCCTGTCTTTGGTTTCCGGGCAGCTGCTCCCGCTTTGCTCTGCAACGATAGCTACCACCAAAACACCTATATCCAGTGGGACCCCATCACTATGCAGGTAATCTAGGCCACCTCTTCCAGCAAAAAGCTCTTTCGGTATTTCCCTAACACTCCATTCACCCTCTATCCATATGCGATTCCTTTTACTCTCTATTCCATTTCTGCTCGCCCTATCCTGTAGCACCCCCTCACAAAATGACCATGGCAATGATGATCAGGATCAAGCTTCACAAAGTGACACCTCTCAGGAAAGCTGGGACTATGTATTTGATGGCAAAAGCTTAGCGGGCTGGCGAGGTTTCAATGCTGAAACGGCACCTGACAGTTGGAAAATCGAAGATGGACTCCTCACCTGTGACGCCTCAGGGGGGGCGGTGGGAGGGGACCTGATTTATGCGGAACAACAGTTTGGAAATTTTGAATGGGAAGTGGAATGGAAAATAGAAACAGGTGGCAACAGCGGGCTTTTTTACCACGGAGTAGAAGGAAAACAATATCCCCATATCTACGACAATGCTCCTGAATATCAGCTGATCGATGACATGGAATTTCCTGAGCCACTTGAGCCCTGGCAATCAGTGGGTGCCGATTACGCCATGTACGACCCTGACAGCAGCAAGGTCATTAAGCCCGCAGGTGAGTGGAACTCTTCTCGAATTGTTTTCAGTCCAGAAAAAGTAGAGCATTACCTCAACGGGCAATTGGTGGTATCCTTTGTACCCTGGTCAGAGGATTGGTATCAACGCAAGGCCGCCAGCAAATGGAAGGACCATGCAGATTACGGGGAGGCACGGAAAGGATACATTGGCCTACAAGATCACGGGCACCGCATCTGGTTTCGGAGCATACGAATTAGAGAGATATAAGGTGATTTTGGGACATTGGGACAAAAACGTAATTGCAGAATGGAAACAAGCTTTCTACTTGGCCAAAAGCTGGGCAGGAGGTCAAAAGAATACGGGGTAAGGAGCTTTGCTGAGGTTCAACCTGTCCATATCCCCTCCTTTGCACCCACATAGCCTACATCCTGGAATCTAGCATCAACGTAACTGGGCCGTCATTCAGCAGGGAAACCTGCATGTTGGCTCCAAAGCGGCCCGTGGCCACCTTGCCATCAAACTGCTGCCGCAATGCCGCTACAAAGGCTTCGTAACGGGGCTCAGCCATCGCCGGAGGGGCAGATTGCGTGTAAGAGGGACGGTTTCCTTTTTTTGCATCAGCAAAAAGCGTGAACTGAGACACCACCAACAGTTCTCCTCCCACCTGACTTACATTCAGGTTCATTTTTCCTGCTTCATCGTTGAAAATCCGTAGCTGGGTGATCTTTCGAATCAGAAAAGCTTGATCAGTTTCTCCATCCCCATGGGTGACGCCGAGTAATACCAAGAGCCCAGGTCCAATTTCACCTGCAATTTCTCCTCCGATCTCTACCTTGGCTTGGGATACTCGCTGTATTAGTGCACGCATAAAAACTTCCTAAGAGGCTGTTGAGTTTTGGGTGTTCCGAGCCGGGAGGCTAGATTTCTTGGTTCTGACAAGCAGACCTTGGGAGGAATAGCGGGCTATTCTGAGAAAAATCGGCGTAGTCAAGCTCCTAGTTGGGATCCTTAATCCCAAGTACTCGTGGCAAGACAAGTTTAGGCCGTAAGCTCAACATCCAAACAGCCTCAAAACCCCCACTAAAAAGGATCAACCGCTTACTTAGCCTAGAACCACCTAATCCTCCTCCCAACATCTCAGCTCTCACACACTCTCCTTTATCAAAGTAATCGACACCTGGTTGACGTTCCAATCGGCGATATCCGTAGCAGGTCCCGTTCCAAATAGCAGGGCTCGGGTATTGCTTTGCTCTTCTAAGCTACGGGTGCGCGGGCGGGGCTGACCCAACTCCGGCAGCCGCATCATGCGCCCATCAAACTCCTCAGTAGAGAAGACCAACTTGAATACCTCTGTGACTTGATGGCGTCCCAGAGCAGATTGACTAGATGAAACCCCTCCAGAAATCGCCGTCCCTTCAGCAGCCCAAGCACTTTGCCCAGGTTCCAACCACATTCCCCCTTGAGGAATGGCATCTGGATTGATTTCAAACTGCGAGGAAAGATAGAGCAAGGATCCAAATAGCCTGCGCTGTCCTGTGTTGACCATGCGAAGCCGAAAGCGAGGTCGGTCCTGCTCTCCCCGATAGCGGAAAATCATGCCCAAGCCCCCTTGGTCCAAGACCTCATCCCGATCTGGATGAACCAACTCTATTTTCATGGATTCTGAAAACAGGGTACTACCTGGATTTTGCATGTCCAAGACACGCTCCCAACGGGCAATATGAATCAGGTGATCGATGGTCTTCTCAGCAGATTGCGTAGAAATGTCCTGGGTCGGGGCAAAAAGCGGCAGGGCGTCAGCATTGGTCTGCCGGATCACGTAATACTGCCCTTGTCGAGAGGCCACCACCAAATAATCAGCTTCTCCTTCACGACGAGCTTCGCTCAGATACAGTTTGGCCTCATGTGCTTGTCCCATGGCTTGCTGCAAAGCAGAAAGGGCAGAGTTGGGGGCTCCTTTGAAAAATACGGGCATCGAGGCCACCGACATGGTGAAGATCTTGGTCCGGTAGAAACCTTTCTTATCTAGCGAAAGCGTTCCTTCTAGCCTTACCAAGCTCTCGGTGGGCCTCACTTCTCGGATCGATACTTTTCCCAAAGCTTGGCTTGGGTCTTCCATCTGGGCCGTGGTGGCCTGCTCCCCGTAAACGGAAAGCAAGGTTTGGCCCGAAGTAAAGCTCCCTCCCACCAAGCCTTGTACGGCACCGGCATCAATTTTCCAGCCTAGTTCTCGGTCAAAAGTCAGGGTATAATAGTTGGTGTCTAGGGTCGTGAGGCCCTCTAGGAACACCAAATTGGCGTCTTCTGGAGTAGAGGCGTATAGCTGAGGGCTCTGGTCAAAGGTTCTTTCCAGCACCAAGGAACGAACCCGTCGCATCAAGTCGGTATAGGTAAGCGGACCTACCGCATTTTCCAGCACCTCAATCATCGAGTAGGTAAATACTCCGCGAGGTGATCCCCCTAGCAAGGTTTCCTTGGCTAATTCAAACGATTGGGCAGCAGACAAGTGGATGTGCCGAGGCTTAGGCACGATCATCTGATCGGGGTTGTCTAGCGCAAACACACTGCGATCGGTGTTGAGATCGCGCGGCAAAATGTAATCGTCCAAGGAGCGAGTCCGCTCTGGAATCTCATCAAAGGCCCGAATTTTCACCTCGGCTTCTTCCAATTGTCCCAGGTCACGGGTACCTGAGCCCGAGTTGCAGCAATCGTAGATGACCACGATATGCGGGTCACGTCGAGCTACGAGGTCCAAGAGGGTAGCTATTTCCTTGTCGGCCAAGTCCATGCCATCGGGTTGGCGGCTGTCGTAGCAGACCAAGGTCTCATTTTGTCCGTCAGGTTCTATGGCAGAAAAGATCGGATGGGAACGCTCTTGTGCTCCGTGGCCACTGAAGTAGAAAAAGGCAATATCGTTCTCCCCAGCTTGGGTAAGGTGGGATTCAAACTTCTTGACCACGTTGAAGCGGGTAGCTTCTTCATTTTCCAGCACTTCCAGGTGAAGCGGAATGCCGTTGCGCTGCATATTCCGCTGTAGATAGTCGCGCATGGCGCGCATATCATTGACGCAGCCGTCGAGCGGTGGCACAGGACGTTGGTACTTATCGATTCCTACGAACAAGGCATAGCATTGGCGGGCACTCATAGACGGGAAGGTTGGAGAATTTGGGAGTCGAGAGATGGGAGGACCTGACTTTCATGTCAGCCTTATCAAATAAGGAAAAAGCCCTTGATCCTGCAAGTGAGAAGCGAAAGAGAGGAAGAAGTTAAAGAGTGAAAAGTTAAAAAGGGGAGGGATATGGGGACGGCGAAGGTGATGCACTTCCGGGGCCCCATTCATTTTGTCGGTGAAGATTGGTTTCAATAAAAAGGCTATCTAAATTCATAGCAAATCGTTCACCTCCATACAAGCAACATGAAGCACTTCAGTCAAGGCTGGGCCCTTATATTCGCATCTCTAATTGCAATTTGTCTTGGGTCTGCCTGTCGAGAGCCACTACCGGAGACCAAAGGGGCTGACTCCTTCACCCCTAAAGGGATTCCAATTAAACTGGGAAACTCTGAGCCCAACCAAGTAAGCACTCAAGTCCGAAAAGCAGTCCTCGCTTTTTGGGGTCGCTTCGACTTGGCGAATGAATTTGACGGCAGTCCTTATCCAAACATCACCCAAACGCAATTACTAGACCTTCCTGAGAGGTCTTTCATTGCTGTCTCAATCGGAGAAGCTTCCCAGATTTACTTTTCGATCAAGTACCTCAATGATGAGTATTTTGTGCTTGATTCTACTCAGAATCAAATGCATGCCTGCGCGTCCAATGGCTGCATGACTTGCAGCTTAGCTCAATACGATTCTAAAAATACCGGAATATATTTTGGCTGTGCCTGTGAGGATGAAAGCGGCCCGTGTAACCACAGTGTCAAGAAGCGGTTAGATGAACCCAGTTCATTTGAGTAGCATATCTCAGTCACCCAAAATAAAGCTCCCCGTTTCCGCCTCATAATATCCCCAAAAGGCATCATCCCCAATGCTAAAGGTAAGCATCTGTGGCTGGCGCCGGATTTCTTCCGGGGGAAAGCGCTTGGTGGCAACCATGCCTTCGGGGGCATACAAGGGCTTGAGGTTGAAAGCGCTTAAATAGGTGGAGAAACCCAGCGTCTGTGCAGACTCCTGGATCACTTCTCCCGTCAATCCCCTTTCGCGGCTGGGGGTGATGGACCCCAAGGTTAGGGCCAGGATTCCAGGCTCAGGATAGGCCAGCCCTAGGCCAATATGGGCCGCCTCTAGCCAAGCCGCATGTAGCTCTTCACACGTATAGTCGACGTAGTAACTGCCCCCTTCATCCTCTGCCTTGGCGCTATTTTCGCCGCGCAGCGGCCAATCTTGTTGGGCTTCGTAAGTAAATTCCGCGGTCTGGTATCCGCCGTATATATCAGATGCCCAAACGTGGACGGAGTCTGGACTTAGGGCAAATTGCAGCAAACGCTCGCCATCAAAAATAGAGTTGCCTAGGGTGGTCCCCAGTGGGTAAGCAAAACGCTGATAGGTCGCTTCATCGGAAGCAAGATCCAACTGCAAGAAATCGGTACCTGTTGCTTGGTCCGCCGTAAGGGTGAGCAAGCCTGCTTGGAGGTACATCTTAGCCGGCGCATAGGTTTGGTCTAAGCTGCCTTGGTTGCTGCTATCAATGCGTACGACTTGCCCCGATAGCGATTCAATAAAAGTTTGGGGCACCGGGTAGGTTTGGGAACTGAAAGCCCCTCCTCCTTCGAATTTTGAA
Source organism: uncultured Bacteroidia bacterium (assembly GCA_964521065.1). GTDB lineage: Bacteria > Bacteroidota > Bacteroidia > J057 > J057 > CAYVAP01. The sequence goes on from CAZFPQ010000003.1 coordinate 30,502, forward strand.
ATTCGAATTTCCTCCCCCCCTCTAGGAGCGCGGATCATGTGCAGGATTCCCTCATGGGTGAAGGTACCCCACTGGAGGTCTCCTCGGGCCATTTCTGCCTCATCGATGCGAAAGAGCTCGGTGTAGGCATCTTCGGGCCACACTTCCAGGACTTGCACCTCTTGGGTAGTCCTTTCCAAATAACAGATGCTCAACTTGCCATCCCGGTAGGTAAAGCCGATTCGATCAAAGTCCCTCGATTCAGGTAGATCTGAAACCACGAATTGGTTGACGACTTTTAGGGAAGGAGTCAATTGGTATACTTGGGCGGTGTTTCCTTCTTGAAAGAGCAACAAGACTCCCCGGCTATTGCTGAAGGCAAACACCTCTGCATCAGGGGGCAGTTGCGTTTCGAGGCGGGTAAGTTCACGGATTTGTTGGGCAACTAGGATGGACAGATTCAAGCCCAAAAGAAGTAAGCAAAATAGGCGGCGCATGTGGTTGATCTTGTGGTTCAGGGGAGGTAACAATAATACTGTTTGGGAGCCGCAAACCCGACCCCTGATCATCAATTAGACACGGTTGTCCATCGGAGGCTGCATGGAGTCATCCCTCCTTGATTTTGACGGTGATAATATGGACTTTGTTTCATGTCACGACTTTCTAAGTTACCACCATGAAAAATCAACTCTGTGCCTTACTCAGCCTTGGCCTTTTCTTTAGCCAAATCCTGCTGGCCCAAGAAACAGCTCCAGTTCAAGATTATACCCTGGACACCTTGGAAATAGAGGGCTGGGGTGAAAACCTCTCGGCTCGGCAGCTTCTGAAAGAAAGCATCAACACCCTGTATGATTCTGACTTAGAATCGTATGCCTACCAAGGCATCATCTATCGAAAATCCAATCAGCAAGCAGAGCTTACGGCAACGGAAGCAGAGCTCATCGCTATCCGTAGGAGGTGGGACTTAGGCATGGCAGGTCCGTTTTGGCTTAAACTGGGCGAGACGCAGTATTTCTATCGCAAAGATACCGTAGAACGATGGAGTCAAGGATGGGATAGCATCAGTCTTATCCCCGTCAAGATGCTTTCAGGAGAATCTGCCTTAGGCTGGTTTGCAGAATTTGCTTTATCGGTACCATTTAGGAATGGAAATGAGGTCAAAATCGAAATGGCTCGCGGAGATATTTTGGGAAAATCGTTGGAGTTTTTTCAAGGGAGAGCCTATTGGGTCGTTGAGCTAGATGGGACCCCGAATTGGTCAAAAAGTACGTCGACCTTCCTTACCCGATATTGGATTGATCCCCAAACCAAGTGGATCAACCGCATACAATACATAGGTGAAACCTTGGGTAATACCAGTGAAACCGACCTTCAGCTCCATCGGCAAGCCATCAACCGACGAAGTGAAGTACAAATCTTAGCTAGGCGTACGCTCTGGCCAGATCTTCCTCGAAAACCCTACCAGAGGCCGATAAGAAGACCCGATCAGACGGATAGCATAGCGGAGCAAATTAGATCGTCACCTTCTTATCCAGCGCCTCCTTTGAAAGGATTTGTTTTTGGACAAAATGATACCCTAGAACTGAAAAATGTGGACAGCAAGTTGATGCTCTTAGACTTCTTCTTCGTAGGCTGTCTTCCATGTATGGTGTCCATGCCTTACGTTGATTCTCTTTACGCAGATTTTCATCAAATGGGGTTGGGGGTATGGGGAATCAACTCTACCGATACCGACCCAGGAGATGCAGAGCGGCTGAGTCGCATGATTGAGAAGGTAGGTCTTGATTATCCGGTCTTATTGGTAGATGAGTCGGTCGACCAAACCTATGGAGTTAAGACCTATCCTCGCATCTTTTTGCTCAACCAAGACCGAGAGATCATCCACATCGTCGAAGGCTATTCGGCCCAGAACATGCGGAAACTTCGCCGAGTCGTGGAAAAAGCCCTGAAGGAGTGAATAGTTAGACAAGCGTTGCTGTTGCAGTCACATCTACCCTAGGAGTTACAGGTAGCTTTATCCCTCAAAACGCGTAAGCGCATTGAGTCAACTATTGGGCATTACGACCTTCTCCTCAAAATCATGCGACCAGACAATCTCCCCGGCCATCTTTGGTGTTAGACCGGATTAACAAGATTGACAGGAATAAAAAATTGGCTTTCAAGATGAAGCTTTGCCAAACCTATAGAACCCTCTCAATCCTGTCTAATTCCTCCTTTTGTCTAATCCAATGTCTCAACATCTCACCTCTCTATATCCCAAAGTCTACTTATAAAGAAAGATTTCGTCTCCCTACGTGATTCTTTGCTAATAAATTTTCAACTTTACCGGCTCAAAGCTGAGGCTGAAACCACCAACAGGTTGCACATGGTTGCTACGATACTATTCTGGTTATTTGCTATTCTGGGCATTGCGGGTGCCATCGGGTTGATTTTCAACCGAAACGCCGTCTACGCTGCCCTCTCCTTGATCATCAACTTTTTCAGCATTGCGGGGCTCTACCTCACCCTGCAAGCTGAGTTTTTGGCGGTGATCCAGGTCATCGTGTACGCGGGGGCCATCATGGTATTGTTCCTCTTTGTGATCATGCTGCTGAATTTGGAAGATGAGCCGGGAGTAACCCGCTTCGATGCCCGCCGGGGATTGGCCTTTCTCTTGGGACTGGCCTTTATCGCGGAATTGGCATTTGTCTTTCGCAGTTTTCAAGAAAAAGGGCTAGAAGGCGATTTTACCTATGGCAAAGTTGAGCCCATCGGAGAGATGCTGATGACCCAATTTTTGTTTCCATTTGAAATCATCTCTGTCATCTTATTGGCGGCCTTGATCGGAGCCATCATTGTAGCTCGCCGATACACCCACGCCGAGGAATAGTTTTTAATCCAACCCACACCTTCCACCCTATTTCGCCACAACATCAGGTTTATGGAATTTCTTCAACCCAATACCTATACCTACCTCCTGGTCAGCGCCATCATGTTTGGCCTGGGCATGATTGGGGTGGTTACCCGCAAAAATGGCATCGTGGTCTTCATGTGCATCGAACTGATGCTAAATGCGGTGAACCTTTCTCTGGTGGCTTTTTCCAAAATGCACGACGTCAACCCTTTATTTGAAGGTGCAGATACCGCAGCTACCGGATCTATGCTGGTATTTTTTGTGATGTGTGTGGCTGCAGCAGAAGCGGTAGTGGGATTGGCCATCATGCTGGCCCTGTTTAGAAACCAGCTCAACGTCGATATCAACAACGTCAACATATTTAAGTGGTAGGTCAGCCCATGGCTTTCTTCTCCGCCTTCTTTCTGATCTTTTGGACTCCCCTCTCAAGCTGAAGATATGAATGAACTGATCATCCTACTTCCCCTAGTTGGTGCCATTGTCAATGGCCTGTTGGGTTTTGCCAACGAAGGCTATAGAAAGAATGAAACCCTGATTGGGGCCTTGGGTACGGCCATGGTCGCCATTCCCTTTGTGTTGGTGCTCTTAGCGTTTTTGGGGTTTGAAGGCGAAGCTATCACTTTTTCTCTGTTTACCTGGATGGAAGCAGGGGACTTGCAGGTCAATTTTGCCTACCAACTGGATCAGCTCTCCCTAGTCATGGGGCTGGTGGTGACCGGAGTTGGATCCTTGATTCACTTGTACTCCATGAGTTACATGCATGGAGATCCAGGGTATTATAAGTTCTTCGCCTACCTCAACTTGTTCATTTTCTCTATGAACAACCTGATCCTCGGAGACAACATGGTGGTGATGTTCTTGGGCTGGGAAGGCGTGGGCTTGTGTTCCTACTTGTTGATTGGTTTTTGGTACCAAAACATGGAGTTCTCCAAGGCGGCCCAGAAAGCCTTTGTGGCCAACCGAATCGGAGACTTTGCCATGCTAGTAGCCATGTTCCTGATTTTTCAGGAATTGACCGTGGGAGGGGGAGTGACTGGACTCACATTTAACGAAATACTTGCGGCTGATTTTGGTGACCGCGCTTATTGGATTGCCTTGTTGGTCTTCATTGCCGCTACCGGTAAGTCCGCCCAGATTCCTCTGTACGTGTGGCTGCCAGACGCAATGGCAGGTCCTACTCCCGTTTCGGCCCTGATCCACGCCGCTACCATGGTGACTTCTGGCATCTACCTAATTGCCCGCTTGAGCCCCATTTACCTAGAAGTGCCTGAGGTGATGAGCATCGTGCTGGTCATTGGCGGACTGACCGCTATCTTGGCTGCCTTGATAGCCATGGCTCAAAACGACATCAAGAAGGTCCTGGCCTACTCGACTGTATCCCAACTAGGCTACATGTTCATGGCCCTAGGAGCGGGTGCCTACACCGCTGCTATTTTCCACGTAGTGACCCACGCTTTTTTCAAGGCTTGCCTGTTCTTGGGATCAGGCTCAGTGATTCACGCCATGGAGCATACCCACTCGGTAGAAGATCCTCAAGACGTCCGCACCATGGGTGGGCTTAAAAAATACATGCCAGCTACCCGGACCACGTTCTGGATCAGCAGCTTGGCCATTTCGGGGATCATTCCCCTCTCTGGCTTTTTCTCCAAAGATGAGATCCTTGCCTCGGTATTCTTCTACGCCGATTCTTTTTCGATCTACCACATTTTCTATGGTGTAGGCTTGTTTACGGCTTTGCTTACAGCCTTTTACATGACCAGGGTGAGCATGTTGACCTTTGAAGGCGAAGAGCGCTTTTCGGGTGAACACAAGCCCCATGAAAGCCCATCCTTGATGACCATCCCCTTGTGGATCTTGGCGGGCCTAGCCCTAGTGGGTGGATTCATGAACCTACCCGTGGTAGTGGGACATGGGGACTTCCAGTTTTTGGGGCATTTCCTTGAGGCAGGTGGAGTTGAAAATGCAGCCAGCATACACGAGAACGCAAGCTTTGCTACTGAAATCATCCTCATAGCCGTTTCCGGCTTACTCGCCATCGCTGCGGTACTATTTGCCAGAAATTTCTACAGAAAGAATCAGTTGGCGGGAGACGAGAAACTGCAGTCCAGCTTAGGAGGACTCTATGGCCTCATGGCCAACAAATTCTATGTTGATGAATTGTACCAGCGGCTGATCATTGGTCCCTTCATGCGACTGGGTGAGCAAGGTTTGGCCTGGCTAGATCGCAATGTCATCGATGGTGCGGTAGACGGCACTGCTCAAGCAGTTAGCGGCATCGGACAAGTATTCAAGCGTTTGCAATCAGGTTTGGTTTCTAACTACCTTTTAATTGTTTCCGTCGGGGTAGTCGCCATGATGGCTTACCTGCTGCTGGGCTAAGGCCATAAGAGCCTCTAAAGAATTCCATTTTCAAGCTAAGCATGCGCCAACCTACTGGGTTGGCGTTTTGCCATTGGGGATCTTGCGATGATCTCGCTCGTCTGAGGACAAGCGAGATCACAGGGTAGATGTATAGGATGTTGTCCTTCTGGATCTTTGGCGGTTGAAGGACTTTGGATGTAGTTCGTTCTCAAACGAACAATGGCCCAAGGCTACCCGTTGGTTCTCCCTGGGTCTTTTTCCCGAATTAAGCCACTTATTGCCCATTTCGTCGTCCTTATTCCAACAAGTTTGCCTAAAATCAAGTAGTATAGCTGGTGCATTATTCATAAACCCCTAACTTTCCCTTCATGCTCGCGTTACGCCAATGGTTAGGTCTACTCCGTTCTCGGTTGATGTATTATGGAAAACCTTTCAACCGTCGCCGTCTTCGGCAGTTTTACCAGCAATTTGTGCCACAGGGTGGATTGTGTTTTGACATTGGGGCTCACCTTGGTAACCGGAGTGATGCCTTTCTGCAATTGGGTGCGACCGTGGTGGCCGTAGAGCCACAGCCCGTTTGCGTAAGCTATTTACAAAAGCGTTTTGGGAATAATCCCCAATTCCACCTGCTCCCTCAAGCGGTGGGAGCTCAAATGGGTTTGGCCACCCTGCACGTCAGTAGCCTTACCCCCACCATCAGTACCCTCGCTGGGCAGCATTTTCAGCAAGCCATTCAGGCTGATACCTCTTTCCAAGTAGATTGGGATCAAGAAGTTGAGGTTCCAGTGGTCACGTTGGACCAGATGATAGCGGAATTCGGAGTGCCTGACTTTTGTAAAATTGATGTGGAAGATTTTGAGGTGGAAGTACTCGCAGGTCTCTCTCAAGCCCTCCCCTCTCTCTCCCTAGAATATTTTGCCTATCTTTCTGATCGTGCCCTGCTCTGTGTAGAAAAACTCGCTCGATTGGGAGACTACCAATACCAGATTTCCTACGGAGAAAGCCAGCAGCTACTCTTTCCTCAGTGGGTAGAACAAGCCGAAATCGAAGATTTTCTCCAAACGCTAAGACCTTCAGATCGATCAGGCGACATATACGCCCGCTTAAAAGCATAAGCTGATCTCCTGGATTGGTTTATCTGCCATGCGGAGCAAACCTGACTTTACCCTGTCTACGTTGTTAGCCTGAGTACCATTTAAACCTTACTCCTAACCTTTCATCTGTCATAATGCCCTTTAAACGACTTGTAAAGACTCAATTGCCCACTGAATACGGCCATTTCGAGGTCTATTCTTATGCTAAGGATCAAAGAGAACAACCTCACTTAGCCATTGTGAATGGAGATCTGGATGGTAGAGAAAATGTCTTGGTACGGATCCATTCTGAGTGTCTAACCGGCGACGTGTTGGGATCTAGACGATGTGACTGTGGCCCCCAGTTACAAGAAGCCTTGCGGAGAATTGGCGAGGAAGGAGGGGCCGTGCTCTACATGCGTCAAGAAGGCCGAGGAATCGGTCTTACGGCCAAACTCATGGCCTACAACCTTCAAGATGAAGGGTATGACACAGCTGAGGCAAACCTGCATCTTGGTTTTCAGGTGGATCAGCGGGATTTTGCGCCGGCCATTTTTATGTTGCAGGATTTGGGCGTCCAATCTGTTCGCCTCCTGACCAACAATCCTGAAAAGATAAAGGCATTTTCAGACAGCGAGGTAAAAGTTGTCGCTCGGGAACCACTAGAGATTCCTGCCCATTCAGATAACTATGCCTATCTCCACACCAAACAGGAGAAAATGGGGCATTACCTAAATATCAATGGTTATGCGCACTGAACCTAAGGTAAGCAAGACTCGCTTAGATCAGCATTGGGAGGCCGTACTTGCGTTAAAAAATACCCTGCGCAATGTGTCTGGCTTGCCTAGCGGCATGGGCATTACCCTGGCTACAGAGCCTAGGGTAGCTTTTCACCCATCCCCTGAAGAGGAATGTGACTTGCGAATTTTATTCGAAGATCCAGTTGGTCCCCCCCCTTCCCAAACGGCGATTTTGGTGATGGAAGATGAACTGCGAATTCGCATACATTCAGGGGGAGGATTAAAACAGGATGAACTGGCCTTTTGGCAACGCTATCTACCCTACTGCTTTCTGAGCTATCAGGCTCAACGACTGGGCCGAGCCATATCTGTGTCACACTTTGCCCAAACCTTAGATGGAAAAATTGCCACCTTAGCAGGAGATTCTAAATGGATCGGCAATCAAGAAAACCTCAAGCATGCACACCGTATGCGCGCCCTCTGTGAAGGCATCCTCATTGGAGGACAGACCCTCTCCGTGGATCAACCCAAGCTGACGGTTCGACACGTATCAGGCCCGAATCCCCGCCGAGTAGTGTTGGCCTCCAAGGTCCCTGACTTGAGCCCCTTACTCGCCTGTTGGGATGATCCAGTTTGGGTCATCGGATTGGACGAATCTCAATTGACTGAGTATCCCCATGGCTACCATCTCCCACGGCGGCACCAGGGCCGTATCCACTGCACAGATGTGCTTCATTGTCTTTACGAACAAGGAATTCACAGCGTATACGTTGAAGGAGGTGCCCAAACGACTTCCAACTTTTTGGATGACGGAGCCATAGATATCCTCCAGCTACACCTTGCCCCGCTCATCTTTGGCTCTGGTCTCAGCGCTCTTCAACTCCCGACTATCCAGTGGGTTTCTGAAGGCATCAGCTTTGAGGCTTCTACCTTCTTACCAGTCGGAGATGGCATGATGTTCGTCGGAAAACCAGCCTAAGTGGATATTGAGATACTGAGACATTGGGATATTGAGACATTGGGATATTAGGATAGACTTTGAATGTCATGAAGCGATTTCTTTGGTAACTCTGCCTAAGCGAGAGAGTGGAAAAGTCGAGCTATGGGCTATGGGCTATGGGCTATGGGCTATGGGCTATGGGCTATGGGCTATGGAATGGAAAACTTTCCCCCATTCACTCCTTAACTTTCTTCACTCCTTAACTTTTCCGTACCCCGTACCCCAGATCTCCCCCTGACCCTCTTTCTAACTTTTCCGTGATGATAAGCAGCAGTATCTGGCATGAAGCCGCACAGACATCTACCATTCACAAGAAGTCCTTATCTGCCGGTCCTGGTCAAGTCTTAGTCAAAGCACGCAGTTCCCTGGTGAGCAGTGGGACAGAGCGCTTAGTGGCTCGTGGTCAAGTCCCCAAATCCTTGTGGGATGAAATGGCAGTCCCCTATCAGCAAGGAAACTTTGGGTTTCCGATCAAATACGGCTATTCCTTGGTAGGCGAGATTGCCCAAGACAAGCATCCACACAAGGGGCAATTGGTCCACCTACTCCACCCGCATCAGGACCTGCTTTATGCAAAAGAGTCTGACCTCTACTGGGTTCCCTCGGGTATCCCTGCCTCTAGAGCCTCACTGGCCAGCAACTTAGAAACCGCCTTAAATGCGGTTTGGGATGCCCAGGTTATGCCGGGTGACCGCGTCTTAGTTGTAGGCTTTGGTCTTATTGGTTCGCTGGTAGCGCGTCTGCTTAGCCTAATGCCCGCTACTGAATTGAGGGTGGTGGAGTTGGATGTAGATCGCCAAGCCATGGCAAGGGAAATGGGCTTTGACGTCAGCACAAGTCTTCTGCAAAATGAACAAGAAAGCTTTGATTGCGCCTTCCACAGCAGTGTATCTTCGGCCGGGCTACAAAGTGCCATAGATGCGGTGGGCAGAGAAGGAAAGGTGGTCGAATTGAGCTGGTATGGAGAGAAAAACATAAACCTCAACTTGGGGGGGCGTTTCCACAGCCAGCGTAAGCGCATCATCTCGTCCCAGGTATCTCGTTTGCCCGAGACCCACCAAGCACGTTGGGACTTTTCCCGCCGGAAAGAAGTAGTTTTTCGTCTATTAGCCAATCCCCTGTTTGACCAACATTTAGGAAAAGAAATACCTTTTCCACAAGCTCCGGATCTGTTTGATCAACTCAGAAAAAATGAAGCCCGAGCTCTGAGCTATTGGATTAGTTATTAAAGAGGGGTTAAGGGAGTTAAGGGAGTTAAGGGAGTTAAGGGAGTTAAGGGAGTTAAGGGATGCTAGTTATGCTGATCTTTATTCAGGCAATGGGGCGCCGCATCTATGGCAGTAGCGGGCAAAAGGACGTGCGACCGTGTCACACTGAGCGCATAGGATTCGAACTTCATTGGGAGAGGGAGCAGATACCGGCGCTTGAGGCGTGGGAGCCTCAGGAAGGCCTTCGCTTTCCTCCTTGGGCAGGCCAAAGGCTAAGCCTAAATACGCCAAGATGCTGAAGCCAGATGTCAAGGGAATCGAAAGTAGAAAAGCTAACCTAATCCAGGTAGAAGGGACACCAAAATATTTGGCAACCCCTGCACATACCCCGGTAAAATTCCCCCTGGCCCGAGTCAATCGGCCATGGGTCCGCCTCATTGGCATCTGATCGCGAAACTTGGAAGGAAGCCTACGCATAGACAAATCTGTGTATGTCAAACGAAATTATCAAATCTTGGGTTTCTTGATCTTGATTTTACTGATCCCAATAATTTTCTCTAAAGAAGCTTGTCCTGGGATATTCATCCAACAAAAGGACGAGAAGAAGTAACATTAGAAACTCCAAAAGCCCTTTCCTCGTCTCATTGTCTCACTTCTCGATATCTCAGTGTCTCTCAGGTATGAATAAGCTTATGGGAAAAGTGAAGCCAATTTCATTTCTTGTACGCCATCGACCGAATTGAATTCAATATCCATGCAAGAAGCCGCTGCTCTCAAACAGGACATCGAAAACCACATCAAGGAACTCAATCTTTCCAACCTTTCTCCTGAAAACCTATATGCCCCCATGGGCTATATTCTCTCTTTGAAAGGGAAAAGAATTCGTCCCATTCTGACCCTTTTAGCCTATCAGGGTGTATCAGGCCAAGCTCCTCATCCAGCCATGAATTTGGCTGTATCGCTGGAACTCTTCCACAATTTCACCCTCATGCATGACGACATCATGGACCGAGCACCTATGCGTCGAGGTCAGCCATCGGTACACATCAAGTGGGATGAAAACATCGCCATCTTGTCTGGGGATGCGCTTTTTGCCTTTTCCATGGGCTTGGTCGTAGAAGACTTCCCTCAGTATGCCGCGCCCTTGGCCAAGGAGTACGCACGGGTAGCCATGGGAGTCTGTGAAGGACAGATGGAAGACCTAGACATGGCTCAGCAAGAGCAGGTCTCCATTGAAGATTACATCGAGATGATTCGGAAAAAAACAGCCGTATTGCTGGGGGGCTGCCTAAGTTTAGGTGCCTTGGCCGCAGGCGCTAGTGCAGAACTCGCCGATGAGATGCGCCGCTATGGAGAGATGCTTGGCATTGCCTTTCAACTACAGGACGACCTCATGGATGCTTTCCCACCAGAGAACTTTGGTAAACAGGTCGGCGGGGACATCATTGAGAACAAAAAAACCTACTTATTCCTCAAGGCCCTGGAACTAGCCAATCCCACTCAAAAAGACCGTCTCAATCAGCTGTTCCAAGAGGAAAGTGATCCACAAGCAAAAATCGAAGAAGTCCTGGGCATATATCGGGCCACCGAAATCCCCCAGCGTACCCAAGAGCTGATCGAATACTATTTCCAGCAAGCTACTCAACTCAGCCAGTCCTTGTCTCAGCAGGTGAATTTTTCGGGGATTCAGCAGTATTTAGGCGTCATCGCTAAGAGAGTCGTATAATACACCTGTTCTCAAAGCCCCCTAGCACCTGGGGCTCATAGGCAGTAGCACACTGGTTATGAGCCCCTTATATACTTTTCAACTATTGGAATTTTCAGTGTTTATTTTCATATTATAAAACCCGCTCATGTAAATCTGGAGGATGGGTCGTCCCTTGCTTCAGAAACATTAACCTTTATTTTATGAAAAGACACGTAAACCAACTCATCCTATTGGTCATGTGCACCCTCGTTATGACCCCAGCTCTATGGGCTCAGACTTCCGGTGTCAACTACCAAGCTGTTGCCAGAGATAACTCAGGCGCCCTGATTACCAACACCAACGTAAACTTGGAATTCGAGATTCGCCAAGGAGCCCTTCCAGGAACCCTGGTGTACGCTGAGGACGCGGCCGTTACCACCAACAGTTTTGGGCTTTTTAGCCTTGTAATCGGTGAGGGGACAGCCACCACTTCGACCTTCGATCAGGTAGATTGGGCTTCAGACGAGCATTACCTCATCATTGAACTCAATGGCGCAAAAGTCGATACCCTGCGCTTCCAGGGAGTGCCCTACAGCCAGGTAGCCACCGACATGAGCATAGAGGACCTCAACGACGTTTCTGGAATATCAGGGGCATCTAACGGGGACGTATTACAGTTTGATGGGACTGATTGGACAGCAGGAGATGTATCTAGTCCCTGGAATAGTCTTAGTAACTCCCTCAATTACACGGGAGGTGTATACATCAATCGTACAAGTGCCATCACTCCTCAAGAATACTTTGGGGTTACTGCCCCTACCACTGGTACAAGCTACGGAGGGATGTACATCAATACAGACTCGGAAACGGGTAGGCCCTTCTACGGTTACGCTGCCAACTCTGCTTTTGAAGCCTGGACCTACTGGGATGGCAGCGATGACGCTTGGAAAGTGTACAATGGAGGGGATCGCATGATTGTGAACCGCAATGCCCATACCCAAATAAACCATGGCTCTGGGGGAGGAGCTTCTGACGGCCTTAGGCTACAAAGTACAGGAAGTAATAATAACGATTGGGTACTCTATTCTCAGAATAGCATCGGGGACTTGAGCATCTATTTTAACGGTACCCAACGCGGTCGTTTTAGTGATACAGACGGGGTTTACACCAACTTCTCAGACGCTCGGCTCAAAACCGACGTGGCCAATCTAAGGTCCGTTCTCTCTGATGTTCTCCAACTACAAGCCCGTAGTTATCGTTACAGCTTTCAAGACAAATCAGACCTGCGTAGCTCAATAGGTTTCTATGCCCAAGATGTGCAAAGCGTCTTCCCCGAACTGGTATATGGAGGAGAATCCGATGATGAAGGCCAAGACTACCTGACCATGAACTACGGGGGGCTTTCTGTGGTGGCCATCAAAGCCATCCAAGAGCAGCAAGAAATCATCGATGCCCAACAACAAACCATTGATCAATTGATCAGGCGCATAGAAGCTTTGGAGCGTAAGGCTGGAGAGTAAAGCAGCTTGGCATCCTAAGCCACTTTATTTTCTTTCCACCAGGGTTTTCATATTTTGAATATCAGAAAACAAATGCACATGAAATATCTCATTTTATTGGGTGCTTTGCTAGGAGGTTTGCTGGGTTTGCAAGCCCAGAGTATCGAGCGGAGCGTCATCGGATCTACCGGTGGCTACGCCGAAACCGCCACCGTCAGCGTGTCCAGTACCGTAGGAGAAACGGTCATCAGTACCGTTTCCAATGGCACGATCATCTTGACTCAGGGCTTCCAACAGCCCAGTGATCAAGACATTACCAGTGTGCGCCAGCCTGAACTGGCCCTCGGCTACAAGGTTTATCCAAATCCTACCAGCGAAACCTTGTTCATCGAACTCAATAGCCCTCAAGCAGTCAGCCTAGATTTGGCATTGTTTGACATCCAGGGTCGAGCCGTAGGAGGCCTAGGGGAAAACCTCACTGTACAAGGAGAGGTGAAGCGCAGTTGGGACCTCAGTCAACTCAGCGAAGGCTCTTACGTCTTGCGCGTCATTGAGCAAGGAGGCCGAGTAGCGGAAAGCATCCGCATCCAAAAACGATAAACCAAATACATGCACGTAGGGGTTATTGCTCCGCCAGAAAGTTTTCACACCCAAAAGTGGGTCCAAGGCCTTCAGTCGGCTGGAGTAGACGTAAGTGTATTCAGTTTTTCTAAAGAAAAGCTTCCGAATGCCCCCTGCATACAGATCAAGCCGCGCTTCACCATAGGGGCGCGGCTTACTTATTTGAGCTATTTGGGAAGCAAAGACCGCTTGGCCAAAGCCCTACTTAAGGCCAAAGTGGACGTGGTGAATCCACTCAACGTCACTCCCTTTGGAGTTTGGGCAAGAGAAGCCACCTCTTTGCCCTTGGCTTGTGTTGCCATGGGAGCAGACGTATTGGAGTACCCACCCCATATCTCCCAAGCCATAGCAGCGGAAAGGCGCTGGGAGAGTGCAGGTACTTTGGGGCCCTGGCGGCGCTCGGTTCAGCAGTTGAAGTGGCATTTTTTCCGGCACCAGGTCAAACGAACCCTGAAAACCAGTCAGCTGATTACAGGTGACAACTTAGAACTGGTCCACGCCGTCAGGGATTGGTTCCATATCGATCCTAGTCGGGTGCTCCTCAATCGCTGGGGCATTGAGCCAGAGTTGTTTGAAGAGGATCTTGTGATTCAACAGAAACTGCGACACCAAATCGGGCTAAGGCCTGATCAAAAAATGATCCTTAGCCCCAGGGGCCTAAAACCCGTCTATCAAGCCGACCTAGTCTTAGCTGGTTTCCAACAATTGTTAGCAGCCGGCGAAAGAGAGACAAAACTGGTGGTGATGGGAACGGGCTACCAAACCCCTCCCCAATTGGATCAGTGGGCTACAAGGCTTCATCAACAGTATCCCAATTTTCATTATCAAAGGGATCTATTGCCTAGGGAGTGGATGCCCCAGCTCTGGCATTTGACCGATGCTTTTGTCAACATCCCCGCTTACGATGGCTTTTCCAATGCCCTCAATGAGGGACGATACGCTGGAGCTGTCCCCATTATCAACGATATCCCTGCCCATCGAGAAGTATGTGAAGATGGCCTGCATGCGTATTACCTCGAGCAGGCTGATGCCCATGGACTCGCTAATTGCTTGCAAGATTTGATTCCAAAGCTCGATTCCGCCAAAGCGCAGCTGGCTCTAGCGAACCAAAAATGGGTAGAAGCACAAGCCGTGCTCCTACCCAATATGAAAAGAATGCGAGAATGGATGCAAGATTTGCTATGAAGGCCTCAACCTTTCGCGCCTACTTGTCAGATTTTCCTGAAGGTTTGATTTTGGGCAGGTTGAATTCCATTTCGCCGTCCTTGCCTACCCCAATGTCGTAGCGCTTCATGATTTTTTGATACGGCTTGTAAGCGGCCCCTTCTATCTTTTTGCCATTGACGATCATATGATCCTCATAGACCTTCATCCGCAGGTGATGGTTTCTCTTTTTGATATAGCCGTCGTCGAGCAGCTGTTCTTTCATTTCCTCACCAAACTGGCCCATCTTTTCTCCCCAAGCGCCCATTTCTTTGCCAAAGGCTTCCCAATCTCGTCCCCAATCTTCCATGGATTCTTGGAAACCCTCCATGGACTTCCCCCATTCAGCCATGGATTCCCCCCAGGCCTTCATCGACTTTTCAAAATCAGCCATGGCCGACTCAAACTCTTCATGATCAAAATCTCCTACTTGAGGAGTAGCCGGAGGAGGAGGAGGGGGGGGTGGAGTTGGAGGGGTAGGCTCGTTTTGTCCCCAGAGGTTTGGCAGGATGGCCATGATCAACAAGGCCATTCCAATTTGCTTAAATCTGTACATCTGATATGAATTTAAAACTTAAGAAAGATGCAGCGGGCCCGAGAGGCTGGCCTTTAGAACAGAAGTCTCCAAAAGCCAGCCTTCTCACCTAAATATTTCAGGCGCCCAATATCACAGCGTCTCAGTTATGGGTAATTGAAATGGTATTACCTTTTCCTATTTCCACGCCCATTTGCTTCAACAGCTTGCGGTATTTTTTGTATTTGTCACCTTTGAGTTTGGTGCCATTGATTTTGAGGCTACCGTCAGTAGATTTGATGACCAAGCGGGTTTCTCCATTCTTGATGATGCCATCTTTGACTAGTTCTCTTCGGAGCTCCTCTACTTTCAAGCGCATTTTTACACGCCTCTCTTCATGCTCGGCCCTGACTTCTTCCGCTCGTTCCCGGGCTTCTCGTCTCGCTATCTCCGCGTAAGCCCTCTGTTCGTTGGCTATTTTTTCTGCCTCTCTCCTCAACTCATCGGCATGGGCCTTTGCCTCTTCAGCCTGTAGGCGGTATTGCTCACGAATCGCTTCTTCAGCTTCGCGCTGGATCTCTATTTGCTGCCTCCGAACCTCGATGATCTCGCGGATGGCTTCCTCATGCTCTGCTTTATCACGGAGTCTCACTTCTTTTTCAGCTTCTTGCATGACCCGCTCGATCTCCTTCTGGGCACGCTCGATCTCCAGCTGAGCCCGGCGAATTTCAGCTTGATCCACCTCTTTCTCCGCATTGGCCTGCTCTAAAGCTCGCATGGCTAATTCCACCTCAAGTTGGACCCGCCTTAGCTCTCGCTTGTTCAATTCATCTATGCGTGCTATTCGCTCCAGCTCCTTTGCTTCCTCTAGCCTTCGGGTCCTGAGCTCTAACTCTCTGTCAATATAATCTTCACCCAAATTTTCACTTTGGCGAACGGCCTCGGTCTCAGCCCACTCCTGCATAGACTCAGCAAACTCTTCCATGGACTCCGCATAGCGCTGCCCGTACTCAGCTTGGATGGTACCCAACTCTTTTCCCCATTGCTCCATCTCACGACCGTATGCTTCCCAAGCTTCCTGTATTTGCTCTGAGTCAAAATCCGCTCCGATCACAGGAGGTGTAGGCATAGGAGGTGGGGGTGGGGGTGGAGGAGAAATCACCGGTAAACTGGGAGGAGGAGAGTCCAAAGGCATCACAATGACACAATTGGCTTGATCCCATGCATTGGCCCAGTTCAATGCTGCTCCTGAAGCAACTTCTGGTAGGGCCGCCGCCAAAGATGTTGGGCTTGGAGGTTGCTCTACAGGTGCAGGCTTTTCATAAAACCAGGGAAGCTGATTGCCAATGGGGCCTTCTAATACGCGCTGCACAAAATTCTTATCAGAATCTTCGTTCAAATCTGGGGAGAGCCAAGCCAAGGTGGTCATGGACAACAACAAGACCAAGGCTAAAGCCGCTTTGCCAGGATTGCCAGGGATTTGCTGAGGAGTAAGAAGGCGCTTGATGCGGTACAATAAGTCTTGACGCTTTCCTCCCATGGCACTGGCTAGGCTTACCCTCGGTGAAGGATTTTCGGCTAACCATGCCAAGGTCTTGGCATAATCCATGGCGCTGCCACAGGTCGCTACGGCCAGGTCATCACAGCAATGTTCTCTGGCTTCAGAGACTTCCCGGAATAGGTACCACATAGCAGGATGGTAAAAGAATACCACCTCCAGCAAGGAAACCATCAAGTTGATCAGGTAATCATGTCGGCGAATGTGGGCAAGCTCATGAGCCAGGATGGCCTCAATTTGTACCGGGCTCAGCCCAGTAAATAGGCCCATGGGGACCAACACGACTGGTTTAAAATGTCCCAGAGAAAGAGGACCACACACCCGGCGCGACTCGATGAGTAAGACGGTTTTATTGATTCCCATCTGGCGGCCTAATTCATTGATCCGATCTTGCCAGTGGTAATTCATGGGCTCTGCCTCCCGGTAGCGAAGTTCTTGAACGTAGAAATAGGCCCCGATCCAGCGAAACAAAAACATTCCTAAACCCAGTAACCAAGCTCCTGCTAACCATGGGGCAAGGGTGTTAATCTGATCGGTCATGGTTTCCCACCAAGTACCGCCTGCTCCTAGGTCAGCCGCCCAGATATACGTTTTGGCCTCCGCAGACAGCAACTCAAAGCCTTCGGCAACCCCTACTGCACTTTGATATTCCTGAATAAAGGTGACGACCGCCGTCATCGCCAGCCCAAATACACTGAGCAAGGTCAGCACATAACGATGTTGAGCAGGGCGCCCTTTGAGCATATAAGTTCCAATACGGAGCAAGGCTACCCAAATGATTCCCTGCCAAAGGGAGTGAAGCAAGGTCCAACCCAAGGCTTCAGCCCAGGAAGTTTGGAGAAGTGTGGAAAGCATATTCATGAGTTAGACTGGTTTGAGGATGGGATATCAGGATTTTCGTCTTGTTCAAGCTGATCAAGCAATTGCCGAATCTCTTCCAGCTCAGACTGGCTAGTTTGGTGGTTGCCCAGGGCTTGCATCACCAATGCTGCAGCTGATCCGCCGAAAGCTGAGTCCAGCAGCTTGTTCAGCATACCTCCGCGCGCTTCCCGCTCAGAGATCAAAGGTCGATAAATGTGGGTCTTGCCCTGTTTCTCACGAGCCAATAATCCCTTCTCGTGCATGATCTGCATCAACTTTAGCGTGGTGGTGTAACCCACGTTCCGGTGGCGAGCCAGGATTTCATTTACCTGGCGCACCGTGGCACGCTCTAGCTGCCAAAGGATTTGCAAGATTTCCAGTTCGCCGTCAGTCGGATTAGATGGTGAGGCCATGGATAATGGATAAGCTTTAAAAGTAAACATAGATCTACGAACCTATTCGTAGTTTCCACAATTATATACGAAAGAGTTCGTAATTACAAGGAACCTACGAAGATTTTCGTAAAAAGATCTCGCGGATATTGCCAAGTTTGATTCTATTTAGGACATCGACCTTCATTAGAAACAGATATTAATTGGATTTTTGCGGTGTGCCGAGGATAAGTAAAAAAACCAAAACCTTGACAATCAGCGACTTAAATGTAAAACCATCGAATTAAAGGAACACTTTTTCTATTTCGGCCATAGAAGTATTGATGATTCCAGAAAGTTTCCTCTCTCCTGTGTATTTTTAAGCGCTTAAACCTCTAAGTTCCCCACATGCCGACTTTTCACCTTCCCAACTTAGCCAGCAAAGAAATCATTCCTGGATTTCACGGCCGCATGATTCACACCGATCGCATGACGCTTGCCTATTGGAAGGTGGAAGAAGGCGCCCGCTTACCTGAGCACCATCACCCTCACGAACAGGTAACTCAGGTCATCGAGGGAAGCTTTCGGATGACCGTGGGATCAGAATCTAGGGTCTTAGAGCCAGGGGACGTCTGGGTGATTCCCTCTGATGTCCCTCACAGTGGAGAGGCGCTAAGCAACTGCCAGTTGATGGACGTTTTTCAACCAGCCCGTGAGGCATACCGATAAGGTAGAACCTTATGCGGCGGCCGAGGTTTTAGTTTTCATGCCAATTGAAGCGATATGATCTACCTATTTGTATATGGCACCCTTCTGAAGAAAGCAGGTAACATGATGGCTACCTTCTTAAGTGAAAAAAGCATCTATATGGGGGAGGGAGAAATGGCCGGTATGCTGTACAAGGTGGATTTTTTTCCAGGTGCTATCCACGATCCCGCCGCAGAATCGACGGTGAAGGGGGAGTTGTATGAGTTACATGATGCCCAAAAAGTCCTTGAGGTCTTGGATACCTATGAAGGATTTAACCCAGAAGATGTCTCCAACAGTCTCTTTGTCAGAAAAGAGGTAGATATTGAAAGCGAAGGCCAACTATGGAATGCCTGGGTATATCTTTACAACATGCCAGTGAATTCCCACGAGTTGATCCCTTCGGGCGACTTTTTGAAGTATGATGTAGAGCGGTATTGAATAAATGTGGGATCATGTGAGCTTGAGACGTTGGGATGAAAGGGCTACATCTTGGACTTGGCTTATCCAATTTTTTAATCTGAATAAGCACTTGGACAGAAGGAATCGGGGTATGGCCTATCGAGCTATGGTTATAAGTAAGCATGAATGGTTCTCACAACATACCCCGTACTCCCGTTCCCCGAGTTCTTTATGTTCGCCTGCTTAATATAGTTCTGAACCTGCTTCCCCTTCCTTCACCTACCATTGTCTATGCTAGAAGAAATACGCAAGGTCATTACCCAAGTCATCAACCTCCGCGACACCACGGATGTACGCGGCACCATAGAAAGCATCCGCAGAAGCATCGCCATCAAGGGCTACAATGTCTGGATCTTAGCTTGTGGAGCCATGTTGGCCTCTATCGGCCTAGACACCAATTCGGTGGCTGTCATCATCGGAGCCATGTTGATATCCCCCCTGATGTCCCCCATTTTGGGCATCGGCCTCTCTGTCGCCATCAATGACCGAGAACACCTAGTGCTGGCCCTAGAAAACTTTGCCATTGCGGTAGTCGCGAGTTTAGGAGTCTCGGTCATTTACTTCATGGTCACGCCGCTGGGAACAGCCACGCCAGAAATCATGGCCCGCACCTACCCCACTTTTCTGGACGTGCTCATTGCCATCTTTGGGGGAATCGCAGGCATTGTAGCCGGTTCGCGCAAAGACAAGACCAATGCCATACCGGGAGTAGCCATTGCTACGGCCTTGATGCCTCCCATATGCGTAGCTGGTTTTGGCATCGCCAACTTTCGTTGGGACATATTTGGCGGCGCCATTTACCTCTTTTTCATCAACTCTGTCTTCATAGCCCTTTCTACCTACGCCATTGCTCGCTTCCTCCGCTTTCCCTACGTCGAGTACGTGGATGAGGGAACCCGCAGAAAGGCCACCCGATGGATCTCAGTATTCATCCTTTTGGTGATTGTTCCCAGCGGCATTTTCTTCTATAACTTGATCCAGCAAGTAAGGCTCGATGGGAACTTCCAATCCTTTATCGAGCAGGAAGTCAACAACAGCATGCACGAAGCGGTGCGATATGCCATCAACGAAACCGACAGTTCCTATGTCGCGACCTTGGTCATAGCTGGTCCACCAATTTCTGAAGATTCGATGGTCTATCTTCATGAGCGCCTACCGGAATATGAGCTAGATAATTTTAGGCTAAACTTTGTCCAGGCCCCACAGCTACAAGAAGAAGAGCTTTTGAGTCGCACCACCTTGGAAGTTATCTCTGCCATCCAACCCATTCTAGACTCGCGTACTGCCCGATTGGATAGCTTGGAGCGTATGATGGCTAGACAAATCTCTGATAGCACCAAGGTGACGGATTTGCATCGAGAGTTGGTGTTGTTATTCCCCGAGGTAAAAAGGATGACCCTGACTCAAGAAGCTTACTCGCTGGGTGAGGTAAAAAACCAATCAGATACCTTGGCTCTGGTCATTTTGGAGTGGAAACCCATGGGACGTACCCAGGCGAGAAACGCCAAGAAAAAAGTTGAACCCTGGCTTCGCGAACGACTTTCCGGTCAATTAGATTCTTTGCGGGTGGTACATTTATAGGGCAACATCTAAGAAATCAGGGTTGATGCTCATTTACCGAAACGTCAAAACCCAAGCCGCCTCTTGAGGAATTTTATTAATTTCGGCTTTTCAAAGAATTGTACGAACGATAGCCGGCTATGCCTTGGGGAATTGATAACCTGAAAGACCTGCTCGAAGTGGTCTCTTTTGTCGCTACGGTGATAGGCGGCATCGCCATCTTGTTTGCCGTGAGAGATTACTCCGTTAATCGGAAGCAGCTCAATCTCTCCGTGATGGAAAGTGCCATAGACCGCTTTCGAACCCACTTTATTCACCTTAATCATCAAAGCCCCGAAAGCCTCGTCATCGAATACATCGACTTGGTGAATGAAGAGCTGTTTTACTTCCAAAATAGCTTTCTACCCAAGGTAGTAGCTCAGGAATGGATCGATGGAATGATCGACTTGATGCCCTTGTACGATCCTTATGGAAATGTCCTCAACTTGGGTTTTTGCATCCCGACCATCCACACCCACAAGCTCTTAGATCAGTATCGCTTTCGCCGAGTAAAACGCGCCTTTACCATTCGTCAACCTATCGACTTAGAAGTAGCTTATGGCGACGGCGACTTCAAAATGAGGGAAAAAGCAAGGCTTCGCATCGTCAACGAAATTATCCGGAATTTGAGGAGATTTTGAGATTTTGGGAATACAAGTTTGTACCCCGGTAGCTAATAGAATTCTCAGCACATGCGTTCTAAATATCAACCCCCATCATTTGAAGATGATCTTTGAATTGGGATTAGATGAATATTCCTTGAGTTTTATTTCCGTTAAGCAGCCACACCATGAGTCCATCCTTAGCTCTTTTTTTGTTGGAGCCCTATCAGCACCATCCTTTTGACTTCCTGTCCTATACCCTGGCAGAGCTACTCATGCTCGATGTCCTGAGGGTGGAACAAGACACCGTACAAGTCCATCCCAATGATCCTGCTCGGGTCACCTATTATTTTTTACAGCGAGGCCCCAACTTCGAGCGCTACCATACTGGCCGTTATCAGCAGATCATCACCCATTGCCTGATTGAACATGAGAGGATTCCTTTCCAATATTTGTCAAAACTCGTATGCAAAGAGTTGGACTGGAAACCTGGTCGCTATCGATACGATTACATCCAACCTGAATTGATTCAGCAGGGCTTAATCTTACCGATGCTGGACTGGCCGGTGCATATTTACCTCAGATCTCGTCGAGGAAGAAAGCTCAAGCAAGAAATACGCCGGCAACTCTCGTTGGTCAACCAACTCAATCCTCGGATTTATCCCAATCGCCGGGATCAATTACTCACATGGTACCAGGAGTATGGCCCCATGATTTTGATTGCTTCACGCGTCTACTTCAGGGAGCTCACCTATCTTCCCGAAATATTTAGTGATCCTACCCGGTGGGAAGTCAGTGATCAGGCTGATCCCTGGTGGGAAAACCTAGAGTCCTTGGCTCATCCAAGGATATTTACCCACTTAGATCTTTGGCTAAAGAAATTAGAAGAAATCATGAATAGAGATCTAGAAGGAAGTCAAAAATCCTTTGGCATGATTGACTCAGATTGGCATCAGATCGGATAAGGAGCATTTGCAAATTTTAGCAAATACCAAATAAATTAGCCATATTTCCTTGCATTTTCCTTTTAGCACCCAGAAACACAGTCCAACTTGGAAGAGCGTAACCTTCACTTACTGGCTTTGGCCTTGACGAAAGGCCTGGGTCCCATTTCTGTCAAAAATCTGATCGCCTACTGTGGAAGCCCAGAGTCGGTTTTTTCAGCACCCAAGGGACGTTTACTGAAAGCTCCTGGCATCGGATTACACTCTGTCAAGCTCGTACAGGAAGCTGAGACCTTGGAGCGAGCAGAAAAAGAGCTGGCTTACTGCCAGCAAAGTGGCATTCAGATGTTGACCTATTTGGATGAAGCTTATCCTCATCAGTTAAAGTTTATCCATGATGCACCCTTGGTCCTATTTAAGAAAGGGCCACTCGACCTAAATGCCCAGCCCAACATCGCCATCGTGGGCACCCGTCGAGCCACGGATTATGGTCGAGATCAGGCGGAGCGATTCGCTCAGGTCTTGGCTACCCAAGGCATCAACGTAGTGAGTGGCTTGGCCTATGGCATTGACATTGCCGCTCATCGGGCAACTTTGAAGGCGGGCGGAGTAACCACAGCCGTCTTGGCCCATGGACTTGACAGCATCTACCCCCCCAGGCATAGCAGCAAGGCAAGACAAATTTTCCAGGAGGGTGCACTGCTTACCGAGTACCTAACCGGGACCAAACCCGATGCGCCTCATTTTCCTTCCCGCAACCGCATCATCAGCGGCATTTGTCGTGCCGTACTCGTGGTTGAAGCCGCAGAAAAAGGCGGAGCCTTGATTACGGCACGCGCAGCTTTTGAACAGAACCGGGAGGTCTACGCTCTCCCAGGTCGCTTAGGAGATGAATTTAGTTCAGGATGCAATGCCCTCATCCGGGATCAGGTAGCCAAATTGGTCACCAGCCCACAGGAAATTTTGGAAGACCTCGATATCTGCTGGCAACAACACGACGAGCAGAGTCAACAACTAAAAATGACCCTCTCTCCTCCATCGGTTCCTCTCTCTGGGGAGGAAAGCAGGGTCATCAATTATCTCACCCAAAAAGGCGAAGCCAAGATTGATGACATCGCCTTGCACACGGGCCTTACAATGGACCGGCTAAACCCTCTCTTGCTAGGCATGGAATTCAAAGAGCTGATTCGCCAACGCCCTGGCAAACGATTCACGCGATTACCGTAGGGATGGATAACATCCACCCAGAACCTCATTCCAACAAAAAATCCCCCGCCCAAAAAATCAGGCGAGGGAATAATCATTTTCAAATTGTCAGAGCAAACTAGCGTACGATCAAACGCTGCTGAGCTTGTCCCAACTCTGTATTGACCTGTACCAGGTAAATACCAGCGGGTAAGTCAGAAACATTCACTGTCAAGGCGCCAAATCCAGCCTGACGTTCAGCCTGAAGTACTTCACGCCCATCTAGGGTGTAGATGCTAGCCTGTAGCTCACGCACTTCTTGTCCTCTCACCTCGATGCTTACTTCATAAGCACTTGGATTGGGATACATACGCAAAGCCAGGTCAGAAGCATTCTCGTCAATGCTGTTGATCACACCCTCCACTTCGTAGACGGCCAGGGTACTGCTCACCTCATGGGCAACGAGGACGTAGTATTTGCCATCTGGACTTTCGTTGGTCGGTACCAACACGATGTCTTCCGGAGCGAGGTCTCCTTCCGTATCGTTGGTGGTGCTGCGGTTGTTGACGTACTGCACAAAGGTGGGTGCCGTCGGATCGGTAACTTGATATACCATCACTCCGCCAATGCGCTCTAACGCGATGAATGCATATTGCTCTCCTTCAATTTCACCTACTACCACTGCTTCAGGCTCGGGTCCTTTGTCGTCAGAACGATCTTTGAAATCGAGTTCATCATCGGTGGTGTTGAAGATGGCTCCATATACGGAATCTTGGCTGGTAATCAGCTCAAAGTCATCGCCAGAGTCATATACCAATGCTCCGGTAGCGGCATTCCAGATAGAGAAAGAGCGTGCGCCATAGGCATATATTTCGTCGAAATCCTCGTCGCCATCCGTGTCACCCAAGGTCGTGGTGGTTTTCAAGCGGCCAATGGTGGCTTTGAGAAGATCTCCATCAGGGAAGGCCGTAGGATCAAGTTCGATTTCTTCGTCACGGATGCGCGCTTCTTCGCTGAAGCCACCGTAATCACGGGCGTCGCCCTCATTAGCCGTCACTAGGTACTCGGTACCACCTACTGAATAGATGGTGATGGCATCAGGCTGGTACATTCCCAGCACAGGATAGTTGGCGATACGGACCTCGTCAGAAGTATTCTCGGCATCTAAGCCACTTCCCTCAAGGCTATGATCTTTGAAACCAAGAGGCAATACGCTGCTCACAGTCCCTGCATTGATGTCTACAATGGCTAGGGCGTTGTTTTCTTGCAGGGTCACATAGGCGGTACTTCCGTCGGCCGATACCGCGATATATTCTGGCTCCAGGTCTTGAGCTACGTTGGCACCAGGGCCAAAAATGCGCACCCCGTCGTTTTTCAGCTGGGTCTCTTGGGCGTTAAAGGCAACAAAATCTGCTGTCGTCACATTGGCCTGAGTAAGGTTAGTTACGCCACCAGAAATGTCAATGATGGAAATCGACCCCTCTGGGTCTACTAGGTAATCATCATCAGGCTCACCCTCGTTGGCGGTCAGAACCTTGCTTCCGTCTGGGGTAAAGGTCACCATGTCAGGCAAAGCACCGACCATGATCTGGATGAGGAAATCGCCATCGGTGTTGAAGAATACCACTGAGCCGGGCAGTTGGGTAGAGTCGTCTTCAACCGCCACTGCCACTAGGGTATCGTTCACAGCCACACTGTTGATCCCTCCGTAAGGAGCAATATCAATATCTAGGAATGAAGCGGGATTTGCGGGATCGCTGAAGTCAAGGATGTTCACTTCATTGGCCTCTGAGTTCGCCATGAATACCCTTTCGGTAGCGGGATCATAGTCCGCAATCTCTACGGCATCATCTCCGGCTACTCCGTTTTGATAGCTGGTGACCAGTTTTAGGTTGATTGCCTGAGAAGCGGCAGGAGCTACGCGGTCATTGTCTACGATGAAGGCTACGTGTGCAGAATCCTCGCCCAAGAAAGCATTGTTGACATTACCGAGGCGGAAGGAGAAATATTCATCATTCTCTAGGTCGGCATCATCAATCAAATCAAACTTTACCATCGCACTGGTTTCACCAGGCCCAAAGGTCACGGTGGTAGCTGCGGCAGCAACAAAGTCATTTCCTTCTTCAGCCGTCAAGAAGCTTCCCAATTCTACGTCTACAGTAATGGTCGAATCCATATTACCGTCAGTCAAGACTAGCGCTACGCTGAGAGAATCTAAATCTTCAGCCACGGTTTGCTGAGTTTCTGCAAAAGAAACCACCCCTGTGATGGCCTCGCTGATCTCGTAAACCCCTACCGTGCTACTTACTTCATTCGCGACTAACAAGAGAGGTTTGCCACTAGGGCTTTCACTGCTAGAGATGAATGCCACCCCCTCTGGAGCCAAGTCTCCGATGGAGTCGTCAGTCGTGCTGCGGTTATTGATATACTGTACAAAAACGGGAGCAGTTGGATCAGTCACGTCATAGACCATGACACCTCCCACTCGCTCTAAGAGGATAAAAGCGTAGGTACGACCTCCAATTACACCTGTGGTTACCCCCTCAGGCTCAGGACCTTTATCGTCCGAGCGATCTTTGAAATCCAACTCATCATCTGTGGTATTGAAGATCGCACCGATCACAGGATCTTGGCTGGTGATAAGTTCAAAATCATCCCCAGAGTCGTAGATCAAGGCTCCAGTGGCGGCATCCCAAATGGTGAAGGAACGCGTACCAAAGGTGAATATCTCATCGATGTCACCATCTCCATCGGTATCCCCTTCGGTGTTTATCGTTTTGATGCGGCCAATGGCAGACTTAAGAATGTCTCCATTTGGGAAACTGGCCGAATCCAGGTCCACTCCGCTGAGACGGGTTTCATCTACAACGTTGTCATATTCGCGAGAATCACCTTCATTAGCGGTGATCAAGTAAGTCATCCCTCCCACCTCATAGCTAGCGATTGCGTCAGGCATGAAGAGGCCATGCAGCGGATAATTGGCGATGTTGATGGAATCGAAGTTATTGGTGGCATCCAGGCCGGAGCTAAACATGCTGTGGTCGATGGAACCAAGGCCTAACACAGCAGAAATGGAATCTCCCGTCAGGTCAACGACGGCCACAGCGTTATTTTCCTGGCAGGTCACCCAAGCAGTATTGCCATCAGCAGATACCGTGATAAACTCAGGCTCTAAGTCTTCGGCGACCGTAGCGCCAGGAGCAGAGATCCGAACGCCATTTGTTTCCAAAGTCGCTTGTTGGCTATTGAAAGCAGTAAAATCAGCCGTAGTTACATCTGTTTGAGTCAGGCCTACAATGGGACCACTGATGCTGATGATAGAAACTGAACCTTCAGGGTCACTGGTGTAATCATCACTAGGCTCGCCTTCGTTCGCGGTCAGCACTTTGCTTCCATCAGGGGTAAAAGTGACCATATCGGGCAAGGCCCCTACGGTTAATTGGTTGAGGATGTTTCCAGCCGTATCCATGAATACCACCAATCCAGGCATCTGTGCATTGCTGTTAGCTACGGCAACGGCGATCAAGGTATCGTAAACCGCTACGCTGTTGATGTCCCCTAAAGCCGAGATAGAAACAGAGGTGATCGGCATGGGGTTCGCAGGATCTGTAAGATCCACGAGGTCCACAGAGTTGTTCTCAGAGTTAGAGATCACCATGCGCTTCCCCGCGGTGCTATAGGCCACGATTTCAGCGGCATTATCCGCGCCAGGAACGTTTTCAAAGCTTGTTAGCAGGTTTAGGCTGATGGCGTTGCTATCAGTGGCTGCAAGGCGGTCATTGTCTTTGATGTAGATCACCTGAGTGGCATCTCCTAAGTCAGCATTTTCCGCATCAATCAAACGTACCGATAGATATTCATCCATTTCGATATCGCTGTCCTCCATGATGTTTACCGTCACGGTCTGGGTCTGGTTGGCAGAATCAGCGGCAAAAACAAACTCTACCGTATCATCGACCATGTAATCGACTCCATTTTCTGCCGTACCAAAGGTAGTCACGACCAGCTTCACCCGAGGAGAATCCACACTTTCATCAAGCAGGTCTACTTCGATATCTACCGAACCAACACCTTCGCTTACTGTCACTACTGATGTCAACAAGCGGATGGTAGCCACTTTACAAGGTTCTACCGTACCAGGAGAAGCAAAGACCTGCTGGCCATTGATGATTTGTCCTGTAAGCTCCACACAAGATGCTACCCAATTAAGGGGGTCGTTGTTATCGCCGCTCACATCAAGTAGGTCAAGCGAAGGCCCATCTCCATCTGGTGTCTCAGGCCATGGGCTGTTATCATCGTAATCAACGAAGGCAACAGTGTCGTTGGTCGTGTTGACAATGATGAGATCCTCACCCCCATTAGAGAGTGCTCCAGCTTGCCACTCTGCGTTAAAAGGTACGCCATAAACACCTTCCGCGGCAGCACTGTCAATAGCAATCAAATAGGTCTCACCTGGATTTAACGTAAAACTAGGGAAAGTAAAGGTAACCCCTTGAACAAACGTGTAACCGGTCAAGTCTATGGCGACTGACTCAGCGTTGTAGATTTCGATGAACTCTAGCGAGTCCGACCCCGATTCAGGGGGATTATACATGATCTCAGATATCACGAGATTGGACTGGGCAGACAGGCCACCGAGCCCTAACAGGAGAAGCAAAGGCATCATCCTTTGCATCAGTTGGGTAAAGCGGTAATGCATGAAATTTTGGTTTGGATTCCGGCAATTTTACCGAAGCCCCAAAAAATCAGAACCGCTGTTACCCTATCGTCAGCTCAGTATTAAGGAATCGCAAAAATTATGGTACACCTCTTAGGAGTAGACGAAATCACCTCTCCAAAAAAGAATTTCATGGTCTTGCCTCTAATCCATCAGGAGGACAGGCCTATTCATATGGCCCTACGATCATATGAGCAGCACTTTTTTCTTTCGAGCTTTGCCACAGGTAGACCCTGCCTAAAGCGTCGATCATCTTCCATGAGGCGCCTACAGCCAAGATATGAAGTCCTTTGTTCTGTCCGACTTTCAGGGTATCTGAGAGTCCGGTTTGCTCGTCTACCCGGTTCAAAAAGAGGAGTAAAGGCAGAGAATTAGGAAGCTCTTTTTTTCGTCCCCAGCTTACAAGAAAAAGGCGAAGCATGACTTTTTGACGAAGGGAGGAAGGCCATTGCTCTAGTTCACCTAGTGCTTGATCTCTGGGACCTATAGCCAAAAAAGAAAGCGAGAATAGATCTTCTAGGGCCAAATGATCCTTGTCGCACTGAGAAAGCTCTTGCTGCAAGTGGCGAATCAAGCCCATTGCTTGATGATTGAGTAAGGCTTGCTCTGATTTACTCTTAGCAAATAGCGAGGATGCTCCTAAACTTTCGCCTTGCTCCAGCTGAAAATGGCGAATCTCTCGTAAGGCATTGCCTAAGGGATGTGTCCAGAGCTCTAGGTTAAAGTCAAGTGCAGACAAGCCTAGTTCTTCCCGCGTGTCGGCTAATAGCTCAGCTCCCCCTGGCAACTCGGCCATTTGTTGGCTAGCTTGATCAAGGAAAACGCTACTAAGCTCTGAGAGTTGGATAACCAGTTCAACGTAGCGGGTAGCCAATTCATCTTTCAGTAAGGATGCTCCCAAATCGCCTAAAGCTTTCTCCAAAAGGTCTCCCCACGCTAAAAGATCATCTAGGCCCTGTCCCTCTAAGCCCAACCAAGAATCTACACTGAGCTGGGCCTGAAACTGTCTGGCGCCAGAGAGTAAACTTGACTTTTCGGCCATCAAGTTTTTGTCCATTTCGATCAGTTTCTCGATAAGGTCAAAAGCCGCTACAGGAGAAAATGTCATTGCTTCCTGAGGCCCAGATTCCTCATTAAACTTCCCCGCGTCCCAATTTGCTAAGCGTTCAAATCTTGCTTGCCAAACCGGAGCTAAGGGGCATGAAACTAGCTCTGAATCTAGGCTATTCGAAAGCTTTTCTTTTTGCGACTGCCAGTAGGCCAATCGTTCCTGCTCTTGGCTGAGTTCCTGTAAATAAGCGCTTGTGGATGTAGCCTCTGACTCAGGGACATCCGTCAACTTGGCCAACCGGGCCAAGAAGTCTTTTTGCAATTGCGCTAGATCCTTCTCTAGTGCCTCTTCTCTGGCGACAATTTCTGCCAATTGGTATTGCAGGTGAAGTCGTTTTTTCTCTTGCCTTTGTTGAGTCTTTACCCAGTTTTGTCGCTGATCTTCGACCATCCTTTGCTCCTTCAAGACAGCTTGCTCTAGGAGGTATTTCACCCTTTGTAGCTCACGCTGCGTCTGGGTGATTTTGCCCTTCATCCGCTTTTCTAGGTTGTTGCGCTGCCGCTGAAAAGCTTGGGCTTTGGCTGCATAAGCTTCCGGAAGTTGTTCTAATGCCTGTTTGGCGTCCTCCAACTTAGACAAAATCGACTGTTTACTCAGTGTAGGGGCTTCTATCTCAGAAAGATCTAGGTTCACGCCAAACAACAAGTCATTCAGTCGCTCGATGCTAGGGCTGAGATAGGGATTGAGCAGCACCTCCTCTCGCACAACTTTACCAATGCTCTCTTGCCAGTCGGGGTACCGATCTTCCAGCCATCCCCAGAAGCTCTGTGCAAAGCTATCTGCTTGTTCAGCTAGGCCTTGGATGTTCAATTCTAGTTCTTCCCTTTTGGCTTTATGCTCAGTCAGCGCCAGCTTTTCAGCTTCCTCTATGGATTTTTGTTCATTTTGCCGCTCGATTTCTAAGACTTTGATTTGCTCTTCCAGTTGCCTTGCCTGCCAACCTAAATCAACCGATTGGCCGCGCTGGTCAAGCAAACTAGGGAGAGAATCCTTGAAGAGGGTCAATTCTGAGGTCAGGTGTGCTTTGCTCAGCTGCTGGCTGAGGTAGCCCTTTTCTCCCTTACAAGTCTCCAATAAGCTTCTGAACTGTATGGATGCACCTTGATAGGTAGCTAGCAGCTCGGCAACTTCCTTTGCACTTTCCCCAGAGAAGTCCGATTCTCTTTGCCGACTTAGCCACTCCCATTTCCCTAATCTTCGTTGACTTTGGGCGATTTCATCCTCCAGCAAATCTAGGTGATGCCTTCTCTGTAATCTTGCTTCCTCCACTTCTTGTTGCCGGACCTGATCTATCTTTTGCTGCTCATACAAGGCTTGGCCCAATGCCTCTTGCTTGGATTTTAACCGCCTTACCTGTTCTTCCCAATCTTGCTGTGTAAGGCGCCAAGCGGCAAAGCGCTGCTGCCACTCCTTCAATTCTTCCTGCTGGAGCTCTAATAATTCGAGGTCTCTGGCGTCTTTTAGGTAGGAACCCAAAGCTTCTCGAATAGGCGAAAGGTTCAGAGGAGTCAAAGGGGAGGCTAATAGCAGCTTGCGCAAGCTCCGGCGAGCGACCAAACTATTTTCAGCTCGTAGCCCTTGTCCTAGCGCCTGATATCGCCCCAAGGTCTCTTCCTCTAGCCACTTGAAACGACCGCCGGCATCTATTCTATTTTTCTTGCCCAACATAACTGCCCGGTACTCTTCCCAATTTTTAGCGGGCCCCACTAAATCTATTTTCCGAGATTTCAGCAATCGCTTAAGTCCAGCAAAGGAGCGTACTTGTTGCTTTTTGTCAAATACAAGCTCAGGATCGTAGTCAGACTTGATCCAAAACGTTCCTTCAGCCAGAGCTAAAAGGAGATAGGTTCCTGCATCGGTGGTTATTTCAACCAGCAACCTGGCGTTTTCCTTCGCTAAGTAGTTGGCGTGGACTTGCTCAAATGCTTCTGGGAAAAACAGAAAATCTACCACTTGCTGTAAAGCTGAGCTAGCTACGTGATCTTCTCCCATGATACCGAGAGAACCCGACAGCAAAAACTCCTGGTAGGAGAAAGGCCCACACTGAACCAAGACGATGCGCTCCATGGTTACGAAAGAAATCAATCCCAGCCTTTTTAAGAAGTACAATAGGGCTTTTTGATAGAAATATTTTCGGACCTAGACAGCAAATCAAATTCTTCTCTTCATGGGCTAGGTGGAAAGGCGGATGATGGCTTACTTTACCTGAGTAAGTGGCCAAAAGAAAAACGGTAATCGGGGTACGGAAGTACGGGGTAGGTTGCTGTGTTCATTCATCCTTATATCCATAGCCCGTACCGCCATACCCCGATTTATTATCTCCATTTGCTAAAATCAGTATTTTCCTCACCAAACTATAGTCACTGCTATGAGCATTCTCATCAAAGGCGCAACTCTGGTCAACGAAGGCCAGCAATATCAAGCAGATCTTCTGGTTAAGGACGGCCTTATCCATCACATTGGACCTGCAATCAATGCCATCGCAGATCACATCATTGACGCTCATGGCTTGTGGCTCCTTCCAGGACTGATTGACGATCAGGTTCACTTCCGCGAGCCCGGCCTGACTCATAAAGGAGACCTGTACACAGAGTCACGCGCGGCCGTAGCTGGAGGGGTTACGACGTTCATGGAGATGCCCAATACCAAACCACAGACCCTTACGCAGGATTTACTTGAGCAAAAATATCAGCGTGCCGCCGAGGTAAGCCCAGCCAACTACAGTTTTTTCATGGGGGCATCCAACGACAACATTGAGGAAGTCCTTAAGACCAACCCCAAAGAAGTCTGTGGCATCAAAGTTTTCATGGGATCTTCGACGGGCAATATGTTGGTAGACGATGCACAAACCCTAGAGGGGATTTTTCGGGAGGCACCTACCTTGGTGGCTACGCATTGTGAGAAAGAAGAGATCATTCGGGCCAACCTGGCCCAAGCCAAGGCTGAGTACGGAGATAACATTCCCATAGAGCTACATCCCATCATTCGCTCTGAAGAGGCTTGTTACGCTTCTTCGAGCTTGGCGGTGGAACTCGCAAAAAAACACGGCACTCGGCTCCATATTCTGCATATTTCCACGGCTAAGGAACTTGCCTTATTCAATCCTGGCCCCCTGACCTCTAAGCTTATCACCGCAGAAGCTTGCATTCATCATTTGTGGTTTACCGATCAGGCCTACGCCCAAAAAGGGACCCACATAAAGTGGAATCCCGCAGTCAAAACGGCGGAGGATCGGGCAGCCATTAGGGCCGCCGTCAAAGAAGGACGAATCGACGTCATCGCCACCGACCATGCCCCACATACCGAGGCGGAGAAAGCCAATCCTTATCTCAGTGCCCCATCAGGAGGTCCTTTGGTTCAGCATAGCCTAGTGGCCTTACTAGAATTGGTGGCCCAAGGAGTTTTTAGCCTAGAAGAAGTCGTACACAAAACCAGTCATGCGGTAGCGGAATGTTTCCAAATTGATAAGCGAGGCTACTTGCGAGAGGGGTATCACGCTGACTTGGTCTTAGTGGACCCCAAAGCGCCATGGGTAGTAAACAAAGAAAACATCCGCTACAAATGTGGCTGGTCCCCCTTTGAAGGCCAGACTTTTCAAGCCCAGGTGCATAGCACCATGGTCAGTGGAAAACTGGTTTACCAGCAAGGCCGTCTTGATGACAGTGCCCGGGGTCAGCGCTTGAGCTTTTCTCGCTGAGGATGAGCAGGAGAAGCCTCTCCTAGATATACAGTCATGTCTACGTGATTGCCGGGCCTAATTAACAGGTGAGGCTCAGCATCTTCTATGAGAGGATAGGCATGGGTGCTCAAGGTATGAGGCCACCAGCCTTGTTGCTGTGACCAATCGTACCAGACAGGTCCATTACCTTGACCTTGCAGATAAAATTCGAGGCTTTGAGGAAGCAGGCGGGGCAGTTTTTCGACCTCTCCTGATCTCGACAGCACTTGCCCTTCGCCGAAGGAGATATCTATGCTTAGGGGGTCTAAATGCGACAGGCTATGCGAAATCCGATTGGATAGGCTGTTGGGATGCAGGTGATAGGCTTCTGAAGGAAGAATCAGCAAGGCACGTGAATCTGGGAATTCAGCCATCAGTTGTCCAATGCGGTCAAGGCGATGCTGATCGTGATGTTGTTTACTCCCATTGCTGCGGTAATAAGTCTCCAAAGCAATCAAATTGGTCCAAGCGAGTTGAGTGGAAGAATCTGCCTCAGCTAGAAAAGGGGTTATATCGTTCCTCACTTCATTCAAATAGTCGATGGTGGCAGCTGAAATCCGGGTTTGCCCTAAGTCCTCAAAAAGACAGTGATGAAGGCTGTCAAATGTTTTCCAACTCTCATGCTCCTCCTTTTCCGCCCAAAAAAGCTCTATCCGGGCCAGGCTCTCCCTAGGATCATCAAGGGCGATTCCTACTACTTTCTGGGTCGGATCAAGATGAATATCTGTCAAGATTTCCTGCCACTCTCCCGTTTCAGGCCAATAAGGAATTAGCGGGCCATCGGGGGTGAGCAATTGGCCCACATCTAGCATCACAAAGTCAAAATCACCTTGCTGAACCAATTTTCGTAAAAAACTCAATGAATTACGCTCCCCCGGATGGGCCATTCGAAGCTGAACCAAGCGGGAGGACCTCATTCGCTCAAGTAAAGCAGGGCTTACTAGACTGGGGGATAGCGCCCTTCCCGCAGCTTCAAGGGTAGGAGCAATCAAGCGCTCATTGGTTTGGGCTGCTACTTGGGCCGCCTCAGCGTAGGGAATCCCGTCAATATCTAGGGTCAAACTATCTAGCCACAAGGTTCCTGGCCCAGTCAAGATCCCTCCAAAAGAAAGGGCCTGTGCGCTGGCACCCATTTCGAAACTCAACTCATACCAAGTCCAGTCTTCGGTCGGGGGCAATTCCCAATCTCCCTGCTCGTGGTACACAGGAAAACCATCTTCGTGATCGATTTTAGCCCACAAGCCACCTAATCCGCGTTCTATGCCTTCTCGTTTCACATAACCCCTTAGTTTAACCTCTCTCATTTTAAACCAGACGGGTACCTGACGGGCCACGATAGCTCCCCAATACCGAGGACTGTCTACCAAAGCTTGTATTTTTAACGCATAACGCCCTTGCCTTTTGGTAAACTCATCTAGCTCTATGGCATAGGCACTACTGTCCCAAAACATGTACTCCCAGCCAGATGGAAGGTTAGCTTCTACCTCTTCGAAGTCTGCATTTAACTCAAATTCGGCAGGTTGAGTTGTGACACAAGCTGACAAGAAAAATAATGTTATTACAGGCCAAAAGGATTTCATAACTTCGTCTTTCTATTTAAGCGAAATTCGCTTGTATTGAATTTACCCTTGTATTACCCAACTCTGTACAACCTTGGTAGCCCAACAAAAACTCCTCCGTGTTTTTAGGTTAATTCGCATGCTTGCCCATCCTCCCGGGCGTACAATTGAAGACCTCTCCACCTCTTTGGACATTACCCGTAGATCGGTGTATCGATACCTAGAGTTGCTGGAGAGCATTGGTTATTTGCTAGATAAGGATATGAATGGTCGCTACTTTCTCTTTTCTCCTTTCCAGGAAGATATGCCGAACCAATTTACTCCAGAAGAAACAGATCTCCTACGTCAACTTATTCAAGCAGGAGCCAGCGATAACGTCTTGCAAAGCGGGCTTTTACGAAAGCTATATTTGAACACGGAATTGATGCCGCTGGCAGACCAGCTCCACAATGTCCACGCAGCTCACACGGTACGCCTACTAAGCGAAGCAATCAATGACCGAGAACAGGTCATGCTTCTGGGCTATTTTTCTGCCAGTAAAGGCAAGTCATCTGACCGCTTAGTAGAACCTCTTCACTTGACGGATAATTTCCGGATGTTGGCCGCTTATGAGGTAGACTCGAGACAGGTTAAGCATTTTAAGATAGATCGTATTCAATCGGTAGAGCTGTTAGGCACCCCTCAAACCCAACGGGTAAGCGTAGCTGGCCCCGACATTTTTGGAATGTCTGGCTCTGAATCGATTGAGGTGCGGCTGCGCCTTAGTCCCCTGGCCTACCGATTGATGGTAGAGGAATTTCCTGCCACCCGTCCACTCATTGAATCCCATGAAGGGAAACTCCCTTTCCTCTTCGTGGGTGAAGTAAGAAGTTTCGTGGGAGTGGGTCGCTTTATTCTAGGCTTGCCAAAGGAGATTGAGGTGGAAGCTCCGCATTCCTTGACACAATATCTGGAAGAACAAGTCGCTGACCGCCTCTGGCAGTAGAAAAGTGGGATGTGAGAAGAGGAAAGCGGGACAAGAAATATGTCGTAGGGGTGAATATCAAGTAAGTGGACAGGAGAAAAACGGTAAGCGGGGTACGGAGTTAGGGGCTATGTTGCTGTATTCGTTCATCCTTAGTAAATCCATAGCCCGTACCACCATACCCCGATTTCTTCTGCCCAGATACTTAACGTCCCTATCCAGTCCGACGCCAACAATCTAACAAATGATCGTCCACCATGCCTACGGCCTGCATAAAGGCATAGCAAATGGTGGATCCTGTAAATTTGAACCCACGCTTTCTAAGTGCTTTGCTCATGGCATCAGATTCTGGACTGGTTGCCGGAACCTGGTCAAGACTCATGAACTGATTGATGATAGGTTTGTGGTTTACAAATCCCCACAAGTATTGGGAAAAGCTCCCTTCCTGCTCCATGATGTCCAAATACAACTGGGCGTTGACGATGGTCCCTCTAATTTTTGCCTGGTTGCGAACAATTCCAGGATTTTGTAGCAACTCTTGAACCTTTTTTTCATCCCAGCTAGCAATTTTCTGAGGATCAAACTGGTCAAAAGCTGCCTGGAAGTGGGGCCTTTTCTTCAGGATGGTATACCAACTCAATCCTGCCTGGAAGCCATCTAGGATTAATTTCTCGAATAAAGACTGGTCTTCATAAATTGGATATCCCCACTCATTATCATGATAGTCCATGTACAGATCATCTTTGAGGCACCAGGGACATCGTTTTTTGTCGTCAGCCATATCTTTTGTGTGGTAAAAGGAATCACCAATACCTGAATTGGACTTATAATTTAACAAATGGCCAGAGACTAAGGAACACTCAAAGGAGTAAATCCCATGTTTATAAGCCAGGGTGATCCATTCAATCATATTCGCCTGCAAACAAATACCTCCCTAATGGAGTCCCTGCTCAATCGAAACCCACTCCATTATCCCAACTTTCAATTTCTCCCCTCTTGTTTATTGCCCATACAACGAACTGGTTTAGCAAGGACACTTTGCCTAAACCCAATTTACTTGCACCTTTGTGCCTACTTATGCAAATGGGAGGAAAGACATATCGACTAGGTTGGTTGGGCCAAGGCTTTTTATTGCTTTGTGCATGGGTTTTCCCTCATTTGAGCTGGGGGCAATTTCCGACCAGTTCGAGCCAGGATAGATTCAGCAGTACGGGAGGATTTGGAGCACCCGGCAACTCTAGCAGCAGTCAATTTGGACAAGCTCCTCGGGGATTTGGCCCAGATAGCACGGGTACAGATTCATTTTATAACCAAGCTCCGGACATCATTCCGGAAACCCGCTGGGTAGAACCGACGGCCCTATTCCATCACCGAGACTTTAGGCCTATGGCTCAGCCAAACCTAGAGCAGGTGTACACCTGGGATCCTATGCAGCGAATCCAAGGCTTTGTTCAGAGTTTGGGCCAGATCGGCAAGCCTTATCAGGTATGGGTAGAAGGAGCTGCAGAGCGCTTTTATGAACGCAACCTGTATCGCGACCAAATTTTCAATCGCTACGATCGAAACATCGTTGGCCCCTTGACGGGGGTGCGCTACTACGATACCCGTACTCCTTTCGTAGACGTGCAATATCTCCAAGGGCCTGACAAACTGCTACTTACCGATGTAACCGCTTCTCAAAACATCACGCCATTTTGGAACATGAGTCTCGCCGTGAAGCGTCATCTTTCGGAGGGAGCTTACCGAAACTTTGTGACCGATCAGACCGCTTTTTGGATTAGCAGCAATTATCGGAGCAAAAGCCGTCGTTACTACCTTTTCACCAACGTGACCCTCAATGCCCTGAACAACCAGATCCATGGAGGTAGTCCTCGATCTGAAGGGCAGTTTCGATTCAATGGCGAGTATTATCGAGATTCGCTGGGGTTTTACAACCTTTCATTTTTCAAAGGCTTCAGCTCACCTAACCTCAGTGAAGCCAACCTCAACCGCAATGTACGTGGGGCCATAGTAGATCAATATTATCACCTTATCGGCCATCCCGACAGCAGTGGACAACACCGCCTGACCTTGCGCGGATTGATCGATTTGGAGCAGAATTTTCGCAGTTACGACGATCAAGCCATCTCTTTGTCGGTACCTAGTTTTGTCCCGATCTACCCTACTTTAGATCCAGATACCAACGCCTTTTCAGCTGATTTTACCGCCTGGCAGGGGCGAGCTGCTGCCGAAGGAAGTTACTCCTGGACACCCCGAGATGGTTTCCGGGTGCATGTTGACGGAGGCATCTCCTATCAGTTGATCAATTGGCGCAGCGACACCAGCTTGATCACCAATCAAAACATCACTGACCAGTATGTGAGGGGAGAGCTACGCATTCCCTGGATTGCGGTCGGAGCCCACCTCAGGCAGCGAGTCTCTACCCGGTTTTCTCCCCAACGAGAAATCGGAGCGGAAGCTTGGCTTTATCCGCTCGTCAAAAGGGGCAGTGCAGATACCGCCTCTTCGCCTTTACAGGTCTTTGCTAACCTAGACCTTGACGACCTAAATCCCAGTCTTTTCCAAGCATATTTTGTGGGGGATTCCGGCAATATCTTTCAGCCCAACCCCGACCTAGACAACCAGCTTAGGTTCTACGCAGGGGGTGGCTTGGGGCTAAGAGAAACCTTTCCCGTGCGGAAAGGAGACACCTTGCTTCCGATGTACTTAAAAGTCAAAGCCTTTTATCAGCGCTTTGATCGACAGATCTATTATGATTCGGCCTTACAGGTAAGGCAGGCTCCGGCTGGACAACCTATGCAGTGGTTAGGGGCTACCGTCTCAGGTCGCCTTCGTATGTGGCGTCACCTATTCCTGGAAAACTTTACTCAGGTCCAACTCGGCACGGTCAGTAGTCAGGTTCCCTCTCGCCAATGGCAAGCGCAGAGTCTGCCATTGGTGAGCGGCAAGTTATCGCTGTATTTCGACCACCGGCAAGTCAACTGGGCCGAAGAAGCTCGAATCGGAGTAGACGTATTCTACCATACGCCCTACTTGGGTCAGACTTTAGACCCCTGGTCTGGAGAATACTTTCCCACCAATTACCAGCTCTATCCTTATGCCCGGGTAGACGCCTTTGCTGCAGTCAGACTCATGGGAGTCTACGTATATCTTAGGTATCAGCATGTCAATGAGCTTTTGCCAGTAGCGGGGTACTATACCACGCCTTTCTATCCTATGTTAGAGCGTGCCTTTACGCTGGGTATCAGGTGGCAATTCTTTAATTGAAAGGAAGAAAGTGATCCCAGCGCATAGAGATTGAGCCACCCCAAGAATCCAGAGACGGGATATTACCCATTTAGATGTTTCTTTTAGCGGAAGAGGGAACCAGTACTATTGTGCCCTGCCCAGCTATCATTGCTCAGTGAAACATTGATTTAAGTCAGGCATTTATTCCCATTAGAAATCCCTATGGAATGCCAAAAAAGTCTATCTTTGCCAAAATTTATTCCACCAAGTAGCTGGATTCATGTTTACTACTCCCGATAAGATTCTTGCTCTTCCAGAGATGCTCAAGCGCTGTAACTCTTGGAGGGTTCGCCATGATGAACTCGTCTTTACCTATGGGACCTTTGATTTGCTTCATCCAGTACACATCGGCTACTTAGAAGAAGCACGCAGCCTTGGCCAAAGGCTGATCGTGGGGGTATACGCAGATACATTGACTCCTCAAGCCGCTGTACCAGCCGAACACCGGGCTCAGTTATTGGCCTCCCTGATGGTGGCAGATGGCGTAGTAATCATTGATGAAGCCTTTCCCACTCAATTGATCCAATCGCTCAAACCTGAGGTAGTGGTTGCCCCGCTTGAAGACAGTGCCGCCAAAGTAGACCCAGAATTGTTGCTGGAACTTCAACTCAATTATGTAGAGTTGGTCCAACCAGATATGAAGGCCTATTTAGAACTCCTGGGTAAAGTCCAAGCCTAGTTGTGGCTTAAGAAATTGAAGCAAGAGGCGAGAACACTGCGTTAGGTGCATTGTCCTATTTTTTTGACTTAGGAACACGGAAAAAAACATGTCGCTTTTGCGCAGGAATTTTGTTTCAGGTCAAGGAAGGAAAGCCCTTGCTGTATCGCGTAAACAGCAAGGGCATGAATTTGACGTGAGGGTAGGCATCAGAGAGATCGCTTGTTCGGCTCAATGCAGAGAAAATATGCGTTTGGGCATACTCTCTAAGCATGTCTGCCACATGGCGTCCCTCAGGTAATGGAGTTAGCCATTCATATCCCCCAGCTGAGAATTTTGGGTGTCTGATTCATTTCTCTTTGAAATCAGCTAGGATCTAGTGCCTTCGAAGCCAAATCCTTTACCGTTATGGCTTGATCTTTTCGCACACTACTGCGTCATAGCTCCCCGTGGGACCCTTACCCACGGCTCGCGGGCTTAGCTCGCTAAGCTCAACTTTTTTTCCTTGTCTTGCGCGAAAATCTCTGCGCCCTAACTGGTCAACTACTTCACTTCGAAGGCACTAGAAGGTCTTCAGAAAGAGCTAAGTAATACTTGCGGGGCCGAGTTTCTAAGGGCAAGTACCAGGGTCACGGTGAGCAATCCGATGATCAGGGCAATGCTGGCCATGCTGATCTTTTTCCAATGTTGCCTGCGGCGCCATCGGGGGCCATTGGGTTGAAAATTTACCACCGGTCTCCGGGCAGGTTTATGCCTTAGGTGGCCGGCATTTTCCTTCAAATAGTAAAGGCCCCATTTGAAGTTTCCACCTACTAAGGGAGGCATGCCATTAATCTGATCTGTTTCAACATCGTAGCCTACTGGGTATTCATCCATTTCAGTAAACTGGTGTTTGATCAAGCGAAATGAGTCAAATAAAGACTCCCCTCGGGATAGATACTGGTAAAAGGAATGCGAAATCAGACTCGACCTACGGCCATCATCAAAGGCCTGAGTAGCGATCACCGCAGGCACGTCTTTTCGGAGCAAAAGGTCCACCAATTCCGTATTGGCACAGCCACTCAAAAAGACACATTGTAGGCGAGGCAAGGCATCCACCAAGGGTCCAAGGTCATCCAACGTCAATTCTGTAGAGGTGTGACCCGTCTGGATGGAAAATCGCTGTTGCCCGGCGTGCCCCACAAGATGCAGGTGAGTAATACGCTGATAATAAGGAAATTGGT
Organism: uncultured Bacteroidia bacterium; assembly: GCA_964521065.1. Lineage (GTDB taxonomy): Bacteria > Bacteroidota > Bacteroidia > J057 > J057 > CAYVAP01. Next base: position 70,847 of record CAZFPQ010000003.1, read on the forward strand.
CAAGTAAATTAAGGTAATACTCGGTCGAAAGTTTACCTTTTTCAACAGGTTGGTAGTAAGGAAGAGTTGGTTGGTTAAGTAGCTGAGCAATGGTCCTACACTCATGAGCTAGGTTACGGATATACCGTCCCCGGCCATGATCCTCGACATTCGCCAAGAAGACCACCGGCAGCTGTTTAGAAGCTAACATGGGTAAAAATGAGTTTGGGGAAGTAAGAACGCGATGATCTAAAGTAGGCCTTTTTCGGATTGAATCAAATATTCACAGAGTGGAATTTGTCCAACCGAAATAAATCCTGTTTGAACGGTTTAGAATCAACCGCAATTGGATTTATTTACCATTTGCGAAAAATGGGAAATGCCGTTTTTCTTGAACAGGCGTTGAAGTAAAAAGTGGACAACGTCGGAAAAGTGAAAGAGTTAAGGAGGTGAAAAAGTGAAGGCGATTTAGGACACTTCTAGATTTAGCCTATTGGCTATAGCCTAACGTGCGAAGACGCTCATACCCTTTACCTAGTACCTTAGGCAGGACTTCCATAAAGCGTTAGAAGGTGAAAGTGTCAACCAAGGAAACTAAGGAGCCACACTCATCAGGTCTGACCCGGCAAAAGCGGCCTGGATAGGATCGAGTAACAAAGAGGGGAACAAGCCAAACAGCACGATTAGGAAGACAAGCACCGCGGTACCAATGATGGGTACCTGGGCAAAATTCAAGTTGACCTCAGCCACCTTTTCGGTCTTTTCACTGAAGAACATTTTGCCAATCACCCGGATGTAATAGTAAGCCCCAATGACAGAAGTGAGGATACCTACCACCGCGAGGGGGATCAAGAAACCGCCTCCTTCGATGGCAGCCAAGAAGACCTGGTACTTACTCATGAAACCCGCCAGGGGAGGAATGCCGGCCAGGGAGAATAGGAATACCGCCAAGGCACCTGCAAAATAGGGAGCTTTTTGCCCCAAGCCTTCCCAGTGAGACAGATCGGTATCTGCAAACTCTTGCTCGGCCATGCCGATCAGGCCAAACGCACCGATGTTCATCAGGGTATAGATCAGCATGTAGAACAGCACGGCGTCAAAGCCCTGGCTCAAGGCGCATATACCTAGCAGTACATAGCCTGAGTGAGCAATGCTGGAATAGGCCAGCATGCGCTTGAGGTTGCTTTGCTGCACCGCCACAATGTTGCCGTAGATCATGGTAAACAAAGCAGAAACCGCTAACACCGTGATCATTTTCTCCATGCCAAGCAGTTGAGTCTTTTGCATCACCACTCCGAGAGCCACAAAAGCGGACATCTTGGAAGCCGTTGCCATGAAACCTGCCAGCGGAGTCGGCGTCCCAGTGTATACGTCGGGAGTCCAGTTATGGAAAGGAAAGGCCGCAACCTTAAAGAGGAAACCGATTAGAACCAAGCCTCCTGCTGTGTAGAACAACAATTCATTGGCCTCTATACGTTCGATCACAGCAGCTTCACTCAACATAGAGAGGTTGGTGTAGCCTGTCACGCCATAAATGAGCGAGATGCCAAAGAGCAGGAAGGCTGAAGCAAAGGCACCAAGGAGGAAATATTTCAGGCCTGCCTCATTCGATTTGAGGTCAGTTTTGAAGAGGGCGGCGAAGATGTACAGGCAGATGGACATGGTCTCTAAACCGATGAAAGTCATGAACAGGTCATTGGCGTTAGCCAATAGAATCATGCCCAGCACCGCAAAAACCAGCAGGGAATACACCGCGTAAACCCGACGCTCTTGCCGCTCCAGATAATCCTGCAGGAAGAATAAGGTCAGCAAGCCCGCCACACAGAGGAAAATGTGCACCATGGGGGCAATCCCTCCCGTCTCCATCATGCCAAAAAACACAATTCGCTCTCCCGATACGGAATTTCCTCCCGCCAAAAAAGCTGAACCCAATAGGCCTAAGGCGGCTACCCAGGGAATAGGCTTTTTCATGCTAAATGCATCCAATAGCATCAGCACCAACCCTGTGAGCAATAGCAGGAGAACAGGAAAGGTATGCTGGGTGGAAGAATTAAGGGCTTCGACGCTAAATAAAAACTGCTCCATGGATATGGATAACTTGGCGGTTGATCGGCTTTAAATACCTAATCATTAGAAGATTACACAAGTCGAGCAATGAGCTTCACTTCTCCTGAACCACAATCCCTACGTTTCACCTCTCAAGCTCACTATATCTCCTTGATTGGCCGCTAAATTAGGGCAAAGGGCAGTAGGATACAACCGAGGAGGAGGAAATAAGGGGATGAAGGAACAAGGATACGAGGCGATGTGAGAGCATAGAAGTAAGGGTCTTTTGGCTTGTCCATGCTATCCCTCTTTCAAGTGTGCTTTCAAAGCCTCTATCAGCGGATGCTGTACCGGGTGTAGCTTCGCAAAAGCTTGTTCTTCCGTAAACCATTCTAAGCGATCGATCTCGGGAAAAGTCTGGGTCTTGCCCGAGCGAGGGGGCCACTCCATATCAAAGCTATTGCTGCGAAAGCCTTGTTCTGGCAACCATTCGCCACGGAAGGCCCAGGCATGGAGATACTTGCCCGTGCTGCGGTAACGCACCTGAGGCAGCGGTAAGAAAGGCTCCTGTGGATCCAGTCCGGTCTCTTCCTTGAACTCGCGCTGGGCCGCAAGCAAGTAGTCCTCTTCTGGCTCCACTAGTCCCTTGGGGATGGTCCAATGTCCTTCGTCACGCTTCTTGAAGTAAGGCCCGCCGGGGTGGGCCAATAGCAGCTCACAGGCGGTGGCATCACCGCGAAACATGAGTAGACCAGCGCTGATTTTGGGCATAGGGGTGGGATGTTTGGAGGCGAGAGGCGGGAAGCGGGACAAAGCTAAGAGCTTGGTTGGCGTTCCCAAACGTCAATCCCCCTAATCTTCGGGATTCCCATCCCGAGTTGACCCCAACGGATTTGCAGAGGGTTGAAGTCAAACACTCATTCCACCTAGGGGCGAAAAATCCCCGCCCCTACATCACCAAATAATACCGCGTCCCTTTGCGCGCTCCTTCTCGCCGGAGAATTTTTTTATCTACTAAATCTGCCAAGTCCCGAGTGACCGTAGCCGGACTTGCCTGGGTAATGCGCTGATAGTTTTTGGCACTTAGTCCTCCTTCAAATCCTTGAGGGCCCGCGCGGAAGAGTCGCTTGAGTACCTCTACTTGGCGCTGGTGGAGCTGGTCTCCCCAGCGGTTCAAGAGCTTGGTCTGGTGTAGCAGCAAATCCAAAGCCGCTTGGGTATGGGCCTGAGCATCCACGATTACCTGGGCAAACCACCCCAACCAATCGTCAACGTCGTTGCTTTGGCTGGCCCTTTCCAAGGCTTGGTAGTAGGCCTTTTGACGGCGCTGGATCTCGTCTGCCACCATGATCAGACTAGGGGCTCCTTGAGCCTGGGAAAGCACTTTTTCTACTATGGCCCGTCCAATTCGTCCATTTCCATCTTCAAAGGGATGGATAGATTCAAAATACAGGTGGGCCAGTCCTGCCCTGGCCAAGGCGGGAAGGCGATCCGGGCCCTGAGTTTGGCTACGGTTGAACCAAGTCAGAAAAGTGGCCATTTCTTGCGGAACCTGGATCGAAGGAGGCGCTTCAAAATGAACCAAAGGCCGCTCCAAGGGGCCTGAAAGAATCTGCATCGGCTCGGGATGAGTGCGATAGGTTCCGATATCATTGAGGTCACGCCTACCCTGCGTCAGCATCCGATGCCAATCGTACAACTGCTCGTGGGTAAGCGGCTGCGCGTAGGTCTCATAAACGGAAACCGTCAACTCGGCGATGCCGTACTCCCTAGGCTTGAGGCGGGCAGGCTGGGTAGGCAGTCCTAGCAAGCGCCGAATGGAAGCTTGTACACTCTCTCTATCTAACAATTCGCCCTCAATGCGAGAAGTCTGAATGGCTTCTTGACTCATCATTTCTATCCGCAAATGATTCCGTTCTTCTTCAGGCATATGGGTCCACGTTCCCTGCCAACGCCCCGAGGCGGCCAAAAATTGATCCTCTAATGGACGAAGCAATTGGGCGTCATATCGAAACTCTCCCCAACCTGGCAACTGCCAATTCCATTTCATGAGGGATAAATATAGCTTTTATCCCTCAAAAACTAGCTAATTATGAGCGATAAATCATCCATTTATCGCTCAGTCCAACTCTCAACCTAACTATAGAGGACGCGACATCTCGTTTAATTGTCCTTGGGGCGGAAGTTTTCCGCCCCTACCTTTGCCCAGGCAAACCAAATATCCATGCAAATCACCCTGATTGATTCCTTTCCCGACGAGTTCATCCATGCCCTGAGTGAACTTCCGGTACAGGTGCGCTACGAACCCAAAGCTCAGCGGGAGCAAATTTTGCCCTGGCTAGGCGACACGGAGGTACTCATTCTCAACAGCAAAATCAGGGTGGATCGGGAGGCCATCGACGCCGCGCCTAAGCTGCGACGGGTCATTCGGGCAGGGGTAGGCATGGACCACATCGACGTGGAGTATTTGGCAAAAAAGGGCGTCTCAGCTCACAATACTGCTGGAGCCAACGCCGATTCGGTAGCAGAACAGACCGTGGGCATGCTGCTGGCCTTGCGGCATCACCTTCATCGGGCAGACCGCCAGGTCAGGCAATTTGAGTGGAAGCGCGAACCTAATCGCGGGATAGAATTAAGTGGGCGCAAGGTCGGCATCATTGGCTACGGCCATACCGGAAAAGCCGTAGCCCGGCGACTTTCTGGCTTTCGCCCTCGGGTATTGGCCTATGACAAATACCTCAAAGGCTACGGAGAGATCTATGCGGCCCAAGCCAGCATGGAACAGATCTTCCAACAAGCGGAAGTGGTTTCCTTGCACGTTCCTCTCACTGAGGAGACCCGAGAAATGGTCAATGAAGATTTTCTGGGCCGATTCGTCCAACCCATCTATTTGCTCAACCTGGCTAGAGGGCCCATTGTCCACCTACCTAGCCTACTTACGGCAGTGAAAGAGGGGAAAGTACTCGGAGCGGCCTTAGACGTGCTACCCAATGAGAAGTTTGATCAGCTTAGCGCTGCAGAACGGAAAATTTACCAACAACTATTCGAGCGAGAGGAGATCATTTTCTCTCCGCACATTGGTGGTTGGACCTTCGAATCACGCCAAAACATCAATCAGCGGATCATAGAGCTGGTCAAGGAGGAACTATCTGATTGATTATTGCTTATGGCATCTTCCGTTAGCGCAAAGGAACGGAGTATGCGATCCATCTCTGAAGTATGCTCATCCCTTTTGGCCTCTGTAGTCCAAATCAACACCTGATAAAGGCGGCTCTCGCCTTCCAACAAACACAAGCGAAAGTAGAGTCGGTCTTGCTTGAAGTATCCAGAAAAATCGCCCTGCAAACCGGCGAGTCCATTAATCTCAACACTGTCCGCCGAGCTCGCCTCTGGCTCGCGCATGGGAGCCAAGAGGTTGGTGATGTGAAAATCGTAATAGTCTTCGGTGCTGTAGCTAGGCCTGGACTCGTACAAAGAGTCTAAGCTGCTATATCGGATGACCAGGTACAGTTCATTTCCTCTACTCTCATATTGAAAAGGAGCGTCCGGTGCCAACTCCTCCGTGGGATTCAGGTAGCCAGGCAGACTGAGCTCAAATAGTTCTTGATGCTGAACCTTTACCCATTTTTTGGGCCATAGTTGACAGCCACTCAGCAGGGCCAGAGTGGTCCAAAGGCTCAGGGCATACAATTCAACATGGCGCATGCCTCAAAGCTACAAAGACTTTGCCTAATACCGCACCTCTGCCAACCCTTCGGGATCTAAGATTTTGATTTCACTCATGCGAGTCTCCACCAAACCTTCGTCTTTGAAATCAGACAAGACCCTGATCACACACTCTTTGGAGGTACCGACCAAACTGGCTAGGTGATCTCGGGTTACCGCCATTTTGAAAGGATTGTCCGAGCTGCTGGGGTGAAACTTGTTTTGCAATTGGAGCAAAGCATCAGCGACCCGCTTGCGGACGGAATCGTAAGCCAGGTGTAACAGGGCTTCTTCCTTTTCATTCAAGCTGTCAGACAGCATCTGAATGAAGCGGTTGGAAACGTCGCGGTTGTTGTGAATCAGGGAGAAAAAGTCTTCCTTGGGAATCACCACGATCTCTGTATCGGCCATGGCCATAGCCGACTCTTGATAGGGCGTCTCTCTCAGTAAAGGTAAGTAGCCCAAATAGTCTCCGGTCTTGTATAAGCCGGTGACGTATTCTTTGGCGTCTTCGTTGGTTTTGTAGGTACGGACTTTGCCTTTGTTGATCAGCAGCAAGCCGTAGGGATAGCTCCCCTCATGAAAGATCACCTCTTTGGCTTTATAGATGTGCGTCTGATGCTCATCAGAAATCAGCCCTAGGGCATCCATGCCTCTAGCATCCTGCAAAAACTCAGACAGCCCCTGGGCATTATTCTCATATTCCTTTTGGAGAGAGGAATGTTTTTTCAACCTCATGTCGATGGCGTCGAGCAGCTCTACATCATCAAAAGGCTTAGTGATGTAGTCATCTGCCCCAAGGTTCATGCCCCGGCGGAAATCACTTTTTTCCGCTTTCGCAGTCAAAAAGATGAAGGGAATGGAAGAGGTAGCCTTATTCGCGCCCAGCATCCGTAACACTCCGTAGCCATCTAACTCAGGCATCATGATGTCACAAATGATCAGGTCTGGGATGTGCTCTTTGGCGAGGGCAACACCTTCCTTGCCATGCTGAGCAGTTAGCACTTCGTAATCAGCTAACTCCAGAATCTCAGCGGTATTTTCCCGCATTCCTGGGTTGTCTTCAATTAAGAGTATCCTTTTCATAAGAACCTACTTACGGTGCTAAATCATCGAAGCGATGAATTCATTACAAATATAGGACATCCCTCATGCATTTCCCTGATAAATGATTGGGCCTGCGGCATATCACTTATACTTATGACAAAAGTCACTTCAGGGTCACCTCTACATCGGACTCGGAGGCCTCTAATCTGAGCGGACAACACACTTTAAAGGTAGTCCCTTGGTTGATCTGACTTTCTAGATGGACCTGTCCCCCTAAGTGATCGACATACTTCTTGAGGATGTTGAGTCCTAAGCCTGTGCCTTGAATATTGGTGGCATTTTTGGCTCGGAAAAAGCGTTCAAAGAGGTGATGCTGCTCATCCTCTGGAATACCTATTCCTTGATCGATTACCTCAAATTGTAATTCCTCAAAATGCTCTAGGATTCTGACTCGTATCAGAGTTCCCTCATGAGAATACTTAATGGCATTGGAGAGAAGGTTATTGAGGATATTTCGAAGAAAAAACTTATCCAAGCAGACCTCTAAGCCATCCTGCCCTTCCAACTCAATGCGCTGATCCGGCTTCAGGAGTCCTTTTACATCACTGATCACTTCTTCAAAAAAGGGCTTTAAGAGAAACTCCTCTAAGCGCAGCTTGATTGAGCCCTCCTCTAGGCGAGTAATGGAAAGAAAATCCTCTAAAATGGTGGTCAAATTGGTGACCGAGGATTTGATGCGTTGAATGTGCTTGATTCGTTTCGGCTGTTGCTCAGTTTGATCATATCGGGCCAGCAGCGAAGCAGAGGACAAGATGGTCCCTAGCGGAGTGCGGAACTCGTGCGAAGCCATAGAGACAAAGCGAGATTTCAACTCGCTGAGTTGCTTTTCTTTTTCCAATGCATTCCGAATTTCCTCCTCTGCTTTTTTCTCTCGAGTAATGTTGTTAGCGACCAAAAGCACCTGCTCGATTTGGCTATGTGGATCAAGGAGGGGCACTCCTTTCATGGAATAGATGGACTGCTGGAAAGGTATCTCGAAACTGGTGGGTTCCCCTTCTAAGACCGTGCCTAGGTTTTGTTTGAGTTGCTCTTCTTCTTTTGGCGGAAAAATGGAAAAAATAGATTTTCCGAGCATCTCTGCTCCATTCAACCCAATCCGTAAGAGTTCGGTGCCTTGTACAAAGACAAAGTTGAGCTGCTGATCAAGCACCATGATCGCTCCATTGGGGAAATTTTGGGCAATGGAGTGGAAAAGTTGTTGGCTCTGTCGCAGATCAGCCACCGCCTGTCGTAGGGCTTGGGTCCGTCTTTCTACCCGCTCCTCCAATTCAGCATTCAGCGTTCGTATTTCGTGTAAGTTCTTGGCTTGCTGAATGGCGTATCGAATCGATCTCTCAAGCTTGTCAGCACTGAGTTGGTTTTTGACCAAATAGTCGGCGGCACCTAGTTGCATGGCTCGTGCATCGGTCTCAAAGTCACCTTGCCCAGTCAACAGGATGATGGGGCGAGAGAGCGCCTGTTCTTTGGCCGCCTCAATCAAGTCCAAACCCGTATGCGCCCCCAGTCGATAGTCTACCAGGTAAACGTCGTAAGATTGTTGCTGTATGCGCTCCCAACCTTCCTCATAACTACTAGCCCAATCAATGCGGTAGCGTTGCTGGGGGATGTCATCAATCAGATCTTGGGTGATGAGAAAGTCATCCTCATCGTCGTCAATCAGCAAAATGGAGATCAGATCTAGCAAGAGAAAAAAGGTTAAGGAAGTTCTACCGTTTTGAACCAATAACTGCTCAGAGAGGACATAATTTCGACCAGACCAGAAAAGGAAACAGGCTTGGTGATGTAGCTATTTACCCCTAAGTGATAACTTCGATCAATGTCATCTTGAGCTTTGGAAGTGGTTAGCACCACTACGGGGATGTGGCATAGCTCAGGATCGCGTTTTATTTCTTTCAGTGCTTCTCGGCCATCCTTACGCGGCATATTGAGATCGAGTAAAATCAATTTGGGGGTCGGGTAAGCTTGGGGATCTCCGAAAGGACCACGATTTTTGAGATAGTTCATCAACTCCTCTCCATCCTCAACAAAATAGACTTCGCGCTCGATCTGTCCATCCTCTAAGGCATCAATCGTAAGCAAGCGATCTTCTGGATCATCCTCGGCAATCAGAATAGAAGCGGGAGCTACTTTGCTAGGGGTAGCATAGGCTTCTGGACTGTAATAAGGTCTAAATAGGCCTAAACTCTTCATAGCTGATCTTTTTTTTGGCTGTCTTGAAAGCTGCGGGCCTTGCCCTTGATCTGTTTCAAGGGAAGGATAATCTCAAAGCGCGCGCCTTCACCGGGTTGACTGAATGCGTCGAGGGAGCCATGGTGTCGCTGAACAATCTTCCGACAAATAGCCAATCCAATGCCGGAGCCTTGGTACTTCTGCCCCTCTAAACGCTGAAAAATATTAAAAATCCGGTCAAGATATTTTTCATCAAATCCTATCCCATTGTCCTGCACCGTAATTTTAATTTGCCTGATGGGATAAGCTTGAGAAACAGGCTCTTCAAGCTCCTCCACCCCCACTTTCACTTGGGGTAGGCGCTCAGGGTGGCGAAACTTGATGGCATTGCTGATCAAGTTTTGAAAGAGTTGATGCATCTGCATTTCATCCCCTTCCAAAGTAGGCAGGTCTGAGACCTCTATCTTCCCTTTGGCTTCAGCGATGGCAATTTCTAGGTCCGAAAGTACCTCAGCTATTACTTCGTTGAGGTTTACTTGCTGAAATGGTTTGGCCCGAGAGGAAATCCGCGAAAAGGCCAATAAGTCATCAATCAAGCGTTGTAGCCGGGATGAAGCACTCAACATACGGCCTAAGTAATCTTGCCCTTTTTGGGAAAGCTTGTCTCCCTCTCGCTCTGAAATCCGACTGCCAAAGGCCTGGATCTTTCGTAGAGGCTCTTGTAAATCGTGGGAAGATATGTAGGCAAAATTCTCTAGCTCGCGATTACTTCGCTCCAGTTCGGCCGCGTAGCGTTCCAACTCTTCCGCGTGCTGCTTTTCCCGGGTCAAGTCATGGATGATGCCTGTAAAAAAGCGTTTTCCGTCTTTGATTTTCACTTCCCCCACCGCCAATCTAAAGGGAAATGTGTCGCCGTTAGATTTCAGCCCTAGGACCTCTCGACCTACTCCAATGATCTTTCCATTTCCAGTAGAAAGATATTGACTCAAATATCCATCGTGGCTAGACCGGTGAGGCTCTGGCATGAGCATGGATACGTTCTGCCCAACCATCTGCTCCGGATGATAGCCAAAAATGCGCGCCGCCGCTGGATTCACAGTATCCATGACTCCTTTGGCATCGATGGTGATGATTCCGTCGATGGCCGTTTCAATGATGGCTTGTAAACGACGCTTTTCTTCCATGCAAATCAAGTCAACAAGGCAAAACCGCCAGCCTTGATATCATTTTACCAATATATCTAAAACTACGCATTCGATGGCATAAGCCGAAGAAAAACCCCTCCAGAAATTTCCAGAGGGGCCCACTATCGATAAGTACCAAAAAAACGCAAAGACTTGACTAGCAAAGAGATACAAAAACCACGACACATTGATAAATAATTCTAATGCAGATCAGTAAAAACATTAATCAGAATCACAATCTGTACCAGCAGTGTCTTCATACTTTATTAGCAGCCTTGATATCATTGCCCTTGGGCCATTGGGCCCAGGGATTACCTTCAAAGAGACCGAATTTCACTCAGCCTGTTCAAGGCACCGATGCTAAATACATCGCTGCTGAGGGTCTGCACCCATTTTCCAGAGACTTGCTTCATAACCTGTACCCCTAAGCCAAACTTTTCCTGAAAAGCCTGCTCAAAGCTGGATACTTTTAAGTTTCCGTGGATACTTAAGCTGGCCTCTGACGCTAAGGAGGATAAGCTACCTAGCGGCAGGTCCTGATTCAAGGTTTCCCATAAATCACTGGCCTCCCCTACCCCATGCGGTTCAGCGAAAAAGCGCAATTGCAGGTTGGGAAAATGCTGTTGAAACTCCTCTGCGATGCTTCGCAGGGTCTTATGTTGGTTTATTTGTATTTGAGTCATGGTGATGGTATGGTTAATGAACTCACAAATTTTAAAGATGCACCTCCACGGCTTTTTCTTGTGGATAGATCCAGAGCGGAATCTCCGTGTTAAGAGATAAGGTCTTACAATGGCTCTGGTGGAATAACTGCCCAATGCGGCTGCGATGGTGGGTCATCATGACCATCAAATCTACCTGTTCCCATCGGTTGTAATGGGCCAAGCCCTCTACCACATCTCTGTCCGAAATGACGTCAAAGTGAATATTTTCATGGGTCAGGTCGTAGTAATAAGCCCGCTTAAGCAATTCCTGTTGATAGGTTTCTTCCCAGGAGGCTTGCTGGTTGCGAACGTGCACACAGCTGAGTCTGGCTCGGTTTTGCTTGGCGAAATACAATACCTCATCAATGATGCGGATGTCATCTCCCTGGTAATCGGTGGCATAAGCGATGTGCTCAAACCCTCGATACCTGGCCAACTCAGGCACCACCAACAAAGGATGTTCAGCTTGTTGGATCAAGGCTTGGGTAGTAGATCCCAACAACTTCTTCAGCCACACGCGTCCTCCTTTGGCCCCTACCACCATCAAATCGGGATTCAATGCCTTGGCAGAGTCTAGCATCACTTCGTTTGGGGCCCCTAATGCAATCTCAAATTCAAACTTCAAGCGGTCTCGGTGCTCTTGGGCCAAGGTCTCTTTCAGTTCCTCAAAATGTCGAAGAGCCAACGCTTCCTGCTGGGCCAATAAGGCCGATTGCATGCCAAAATCTAAATGCGGCTCTAGCAAGGTCGGTCGGTAGGCATGGATCAGCCGCAAGCAGGATCCGTACCGAGCTCCCAAGCTGGCCGCATACCGAAAGGCATTCAGCGAAGCAGGGGAAAAATCGATGCCAACCAGGATATTTTTCATGTTAAGTCTGGGCCTGAGGATCAAGGATGTATACTAGAAAAAGGAAAGAGGGGGAGGTCATTTAACGTACATGCCTTGCTTCCCCATTCATTCTTTGCTTCAAAGGTATCCTTTTGCCAACCTCAGCTCGCAGAACCTAATCAATGATAAGCATGACTTTTGTCACCTGGGTGGCCAGCCTTTTCCCTGGCGCTTGAAAAAAGCTTTTTAGCAAGCCCAGGCCGGCAGGGAGTCAACTTGCTAAGAATCTTAACATTTCCGAACTTAGAGGCTATAAAAACCACCAAGTGGCAAAACAAAATTCGCGTAAACGCAAGAGCAAAAAAGGCAATACCGGTCCCATCAGCACCTTGCTGAACCTATTTGAGGACTTGGGCAAGCCCAATGAGAACCAAGCTCAGGCCAGGCGAATCCTAGCCTGGAGTCTGCTCTTTTTTTGCTTGATCGGCATTATTTCCTGTATCTCATATTTTTATACGGGCAATGCCGACCAGTCAGCCGCCGAGGAAGGAGTTCAGGCTGCTGCCGAAATCAATAATTGGCTGGGATTTATAGGAGCCAAACTGGCGGAATACATCGTTCGCCGGGGCTTCGGCATCTTTGGCTTTGTCCTGTTGATCTATGGGCTCTTTCTAGCCTTGGTGCTCATGGAGCACGAGGAAGATTACTACCTCTACGCTCGTAGATTGGTCAAATATGTACTGTTCATCACCTTATTTGGATCTGTCTTTTTCTCTTACATCGAAATCTTGGCGGGCAGTTCCTCCTATGACCTGGGTGGCGGCTTTGGCTACTCGGTCAACATGGCCACCTTCAATTACGTAGGTCGCTTCGGCATGGCTCTGCTAATCCTTTTTGCCTTGGTCATCTTCGTGGTGATCAACTTTAACGCCGAAATCAGAGCCTCCCAGTTATTGGCCACCATCAAGGCAGCACGACTACCTGAATCCGCACGGAACATTAGACTACCCAAAGTCCAGCTTAAAGGGGAGGAATCAGGTCCCAAGAACCGCCCTAAGCGAAAGCCCAAACCTACCCCTTCAACTGAGGACACCCCTCAAACAGAAACCAGCCCCGTAGGAGAAAACCTGCCTGTATTACACCAACCTAGTCAACCAACTCCTCCTGAGACCAAGGTAGGGGAAGAAATTAGCTTTGACTTGACCAAATCCCTGCCCCGGCAGCGAAATAAAAATGCCAAGAAGGAACCAGTTGACGTAGAGTTCATCATCGAGCCGCCTAAAGACGAACCCATTGTTCCGCCCCGCGAAACCCGATCGCTAGAACAGGTAGGCGACGACAATATTGGCAAGGTAAAGGACAGCGAACAGGAGACCTTCGAGAAAATTGTTCCCGAGGACAGTCAGGAAATCGAGAACATAGACGAGCTATTTAGTGAGGAGGATTTTGATCCCACCTTAGAACTGTCTGACTACGAGCGCCCTGCTTTGGAGTTATTAGACGATCATGGATCAGGGCGAGGACGAGAAGTCAATCGTCAAGAGTTAGAGGAAAACAAAAACAAAATCCTCAAAACCCTCGAAGATTACGGGATCAAAATTACCAGCATCAAAGCGACCATCGGTCCCACTGTGACCCTTTATGAAATCGTGCCGGCCCCAGGAGTTCGCATCAGTAAGATCAAGAACCTAGAGGATGACATTGCCCTAAGTTTGGCGGCACTTGGTATCCGCATCATTGCGCCCATTCCTGGGCAAGGGACCATTGGAATTGAAGTACCCAACTCTGCTCCTGAGATTGTTTCTTTAAGGGGTACATTGACCACCGAGAAGTTCATGACCTTCAAAGGAGAGCTGCCCATTGCCTTGGG
>CAZFPQ010000004.1:0-13126 GCA_964521065.1 uncultured Bacteroidia bacterium
TAACTGTACAGAACTTTTTGACACTCGATGTTTAAAACTCTATGTCATCCCACACGAGTTAACTCACTTAACCTCTTCACTCTCCCGCCCAAGTACTCAGCCACAGTTCCAACAAGTTGAGCCAATTCTTTAGAGAAGGGTGATTTTCGGCCAAAGCGAAGCCATGTCCTCCTTTTGGGTAAATATGCATCTCACAGGGAACTCCTTCAGCTTGTAAGGCATCAAAAAATCGAAGACTATGCCCTACTGGAACTCCCATATCGTCAGCAGCATGAAGCAAGAAAGTAGGAGGAGTATCAGGGCCAACCTGCTTTTCGTTGGAGAAATGATCTAGGCGATCTGGATCAGGTGTATTCCCGAGCAGATGGCGCATGGTAGAAGGCAATCTTTCTTCTACATAAGCGCTGATAACTGGATATATCAATACCGCAAAGTCTGGGCGGCAAGACTCATGCTCGACTGGATCTTCACTATTGGGATCTCCTAGATCAAAATGGGTGGAAAGAGAGGAGGCCAAATGTCCTCCTGCAGAAAATCCCATTACACCTATTTTATCAGAATCGAGGTGCCAGTCCAAAGCGTGGGTACGAATCAGGCGCATCGCACGTTGGGCATCCGCAAGGGCCACCTTTTCGCGGCACTCCGGACCAAAGTCATAGGGCAATCGATATTTGAGTACACAGGCCGCCATCCCCCGTCGGTTGTACCATTTGGCCAGTTCCGTTCCTTCCCAATCATAGGCCAAATTTGAGTATCCCCCACCAGGGCATATAAGCACGGCGGTCCCGTTAGCCCGATAGCTCGGGGGAAGAAACACTTCAATGCTTGGCTCATTCACCAACCTAATACGCCGCCCAATCTTGGGGTCATCCTCTATTTCTTCTGCTTTTTCTGGTTTACAAACTAAGTCCTCATTGGGCCAAATAGGTACGATCAGAGATTGAGCCATTACACTAGATGAAAAAGTCAATACCCAACATAAGGTCGCGATCCGGATACGATACATAAGGAGTCAAAGTAGAGGGCTGGGGTATTATTAGGGAATCAGGGGTACGCGTAGCAGCAGGCTGTCTGCTGTCATGTATAAGTAGCCTTCTCCGATGGCACAATTCGCCGTAGGTAGACCCGTCTCGATGGTGCCTAGGTGCTCACCTGTAGATTCAAATACCCATACTCCTCCCGGCCCAGTCGCAAAAAGGACCCCATCTCCGTTTACCTTCAATCCATCTGGCAAGCCTGGGTGGTCTTTTCCAACCTTCTCAGTCACGTCATAAAACAATTTGCCTGTAGTTGCCTGCCCCGTTTCATCGAGGTCATACACATACCACTTCGCGCCTTCGGGATCAGATACGGCAACATACAGCAGCCGCTCATCAGGAGAGAGCGCGATCCCGTTTGGACGAGTAAGGGAGTCCGTAATAAGTGCAATTTGCCCCTCTTGATCGATCACGTAGACCCCTTGAAAGGCAATTTCCTTGGAGGGGTCTTCCATTCCTTTCTCCAAACCATAAGGAGGATCCGTAAAATAGATCAGACCGGATTTGCTAACACAAAGGTCATTGGGGCTATTGAACCGCTGTTCTTCATAGTGGGTAGCCACATCTGTGAATTGAGGCTCGGGCTGACTCAGTGATGCATTCATCTTCGCTAGGCGCCGATCTCCATGCTGGCACAGCAGTAAGTACCCATTTTGGTCTAAAGCCAACCCATTAGAGCCGGGCTCACCATTCCGTTCCACCTGGCCTGTAAATCCGGAGGGTTGGAGGTAAATCTCAGCCTTTGAATCTCCTTCTTTCCAGGTGTATATGGTGTTTTGGGGAACGTCTGAAAAGATGACTCGTTGTTGGTCGGGCAACCACAAAGGGCCTTCACTCCATACAAACCCACTGGCTAGTACCTCTATTTGGGCTCCTTCAGGTATCAATTCATCCATCCGAGGGGAAACCCGCCGAATACTACCCAGGTGATCTGCAGAAGAAACCACATCCAAATCTTGTTCTGCCTGAGAAGTAGCAGGCTCGGAACAAGCGAAGCTCAGTACTAAGAGCAGAGAAACGATGGAAGAATTGATAAGCCAGTACATAGGAGTAGATCGTTTTGAGCAGAAGCTACAAAAGCCTACTCTCTGGCCCAAATAGAATCAATGCTACTCAGAATTTTTCGATAATTCTGAGCAAATCTGACGGATTTTTTCTAGCGTCTCTTGCTTGGCCACTTGCCCCGTCATCCTTCTCGCTGCCGTTGACTCTGCCATAAAATAACCAGGATAGGCCGTGGGATATACGGTAGCGTCAAAGCTCTTTGAGGAGGCCACCATGTAACGATTGAGCTGCTGAACACGGTTTTGGGCATCCGCAGAAGCTCCGCCATAAAAACCATATACCGGAGCAGAAATTCGAGAGCAATAAGCTGGCCGCTTGGGACCTCTTCCATCAATCACCAATACCGCATCTGGCTCTCGGCTCTGTGTCGCCAATTCAAATGCCTGAGTCCCCCCCCAGCCTATGCCTAATACCGCAATTTTTTCCAGCCCCCTCATCCCTGCTCGCATGGAGTGCAGTACCTGGTCAAGTTCATGGGCATACACATTGTTAAAGGAAAAGCTAGGCATTTCGCCGAGCTCAGGTATTACTACCCGGTATCCGAACCCTGCGAGTTGTCTGGCGAGGCTTTCCGTCGCTAAGTCTAGCTCTGACTGATTAGGCAATAGCATAATAGCCAGGGATTGGTGTGGGTTTTCTGGAGCCACTTCCTTACAGCTTAAGAATTGGCCATTGTATATTTCCACCTCCCAATCACTAACAATTAGGTTTTGAGCTATGAGAGAAGGGAGATAGGAGAGAAAAGCAAACATACATACAAGGGGAAGGAATGAATGGGTCAGCTTACTCATAATACGTTTAACTAACAGGCCTATTACCTCTTTCTACAACCACATATGTTGCCATTGTAATTTCTAGTGCCCTGAATAGTTACAATGTTATCAAATATTCGCGGGCAGGCGTATAAAATTTGAAGCTTCGGGCAGGAATAGATACAAAATGGTTCGTTTGAGCGCTTAAAAGGTGCTAAGCACTACATTCATATATAGCATTTGCTTGATCCCAAGCTTAACCATAGGATTATCATTCGTCAAACTTTTATTTTGAAGTGCAGGATTTCGGTAAGTCAGGTCTTCAGAGCACAATGTGACCACGAAAGAAGAGACACATCAAATAGTTAATTTTTGTCTAAATTCACCTCGCCAAATGCTAACTGAACTCGACCTAAAACAAATGAAGCCAATAATTTATCTTTCTCTACTTGCCATCTTTTTGGGTGCATGTCGATGGAAGGAGACCAAAGACGCCCTTAAGCAAGGCGACGCTCTTAAAGCCTCCATCGAATCTTTTGAAAAAAACCGACAAAGACTCTCTACAAATCTTGTCAGCACCTTAGAAGAGGCTGGGCAGGAGCTTTCTCAAGAAGACATCAACTTACCTGAGGTTTCCAAAGATTTCGAGAAAGATTGGACCTCTATCCAAAGTAGATACAGCAAACTTCAAAAGGATTTTCAAGAAGTAGGAGAAAATTCTGAAGCCTATTTCACAAAACTCGATGAATTGAGTGGCAGCATATCCGACGCCAAGTTGCGTCAGGAAGAATTAGGTAAAAATGCAGAACTCAGAAAGCGCTGGCAGTCTTCCTACGATCAAGCCGAAGAAAGCTTGACCAAAGTTACCGAGGTCCTAGAAAGTGGACATGACTTTCATATGGTTTTGGTCGCTTCCTCTATTAGGCAAAAATTAGAACAAAATGTTCAGGAACTAGACCGCATTGCCGAACAAGCCAAAGCATTACTTAGCGACTTAGAAGCATTTACCGTGGCCGGCCGGGAACTCGTCCAGGGCTAGCCCGAGTCAAATTAAACCGCTTCACAAGTAAATCAGTCATGTGGACTCAGGGTAAAGAGGTTTGCCTATTTCCTTTTACCGGTATTCCTCTTTTTCCCATTGAATCAATCTATCAATTGTATCCCCTCTATGGCACTTCACAATGAACCTATACTTGTAACTGGAGGTAGCGGATATATTGCTTCCTGGGTAGTCAAGCTTCTCCTCGCGGAAGGATACCACGTTCGCGCTACGGTGAGAAATAAAAATAACCCTGAGAAAATTGCCCATTTGGTCAAGTTGGCAGAAGAGCATACTGGAGTTCTAGATCTTGTAGAAGCCGATCTATTGGAGCAAGGCTCTTTTGAAGAGGGTATGCAAGGATGTAAATGGGTCATACACACCGCATCTCCCTTCATTACAGGTCGTGTCAAGGATGCTCAAAGACAGCTTGTTGATCCTGCACTAGAAGGTACGCGCAATGTGTTAGAAAGCGTCAACAAGACTCCTTCGGTGGAACGGGTCGTACTCACTTCCAGTGTCGCCGCAGTAGCTGGAGACCACTCAGAGCTCCAGCAGACCCCCAATGGGAAGTTTACCGAAGCGAATTGGAACCAAAGCAGCAGCCTAACCCACTCGCCTTATTCCTATTCCAAGGCAATTGCAGAGCGAGAGGCATGGCGAATCGCTGAGGACCAAGATCGCTGGAAACTGGTGACCCTTAATCCTGGTTTTGTAATGGGGCCTTCACTGAGTACCAGGAAAGATGCAGCCAGCATTGATTTCATGCTCAATCTGTTGGGAGGACAAATGAAATCAGGTGCTCCTGGAATGAGCTTTGGCATCGTGGATGTCAGGGATGTGGCCAAAGCCCATATGTTGGCCTGTGAGAAAGAATCTTCCTCTGGTAGACACCTGTTGGTAGATCGAGTACTTTCTATTTTGGAGATGGCCGATATCATCCGTCAAAAGTTTCCAGGAGAATTCTCCAGCCTTCCGAAAGGTAAGCTCCCTAAGTTTATCTTCTACATCTTAGGCCCTGTGCTAGGCTTTTCGTGGAAGTTTACCCGTAACAACATAGACCAGCCCTTGGCCTATGACAACAGCTATGCAAGCAAGGATCTAGGTCTTGAGTTTACCTCCGTTGAGGATTCGATCGTGGACATGGTTAAATACCTGCAAGAAAAGCAGATGATTTAGCCTCTGGGAGAGTTTCACCCCCTCTTTAATTTTCATGATTGGGATTCATGGTATGGCTAATCGGTACGGTAATGTTGCTGCTGTTGGTGCTGCTGATTAGCAACCGATGGCCCGCCAATCTCATATTCTTTGGGGCAACCATGATCTTCTTCTTTGCTGGACTGTTGTCCACCCAGGATTTGCTACGGGCCTTCACCAATGAGACTTTACTGGGCCTAATTCTATTACTCCTGGTATCCAACGTAGTTGAAAAAACATACTTCCTTCCTTGGCTGTCACAGAATTTATTAAATGGGAAAAATATCCAGTCTTTTCTGGCAAAACTAGCTGCATTCTCAATGCTTTTTTCCTCCCATTTGAACAACACGGCGGTGGTAGCCACATTGATGGGAACGGTGAAAGTCAACAGAAACTTTGCAGCTTCTAAGCTACTCATCCCTCTGTCCTATGCTGCCATCATCGGTGGTACCTTAACCTTAGTGGGGACTTCGACCAACTTGATCGTGAGCAGCTTTGCCCTGGATGCAGGGCTCCCCCCTATTGCCTTTTACGATTTTGCCTATGTAGGACTCCCCATCAGCTTACTAGGCTTTTTTTACCTCATCCTGGTGGTTCCCAGACTGCTTCCTGATAGAGGAGTGAACAACTCTTCTAGAGATGGAAAATACTTTTTGGAAGCCAGCATCAGTCCCGATTCCCGTCTTATTGGGCGGTCGGTTACGGCTAACGGTCTACGTAATCTAGACAATCTTTATTTGGCAGAGATCGTCAGAGGGGATCGCTTGATCTCACCAGTAATGCCTGAGGAAATCCTTCAGCCCAATGATGGTTTGATCTTTACTGGGGACGTCTCTCAAATAAGCGAACTCAGAAAGTTCAATGGATTACGCATATTGGACCACATAGATGCCATTGCACGCTCCACCCTCCAAGAAGTAATAATCAAACATGATGCTCCTGTAATTGGTCGCAGAGTCAAAGACTTAAACTTTCGAACCCGTTTCGATGCTGTAGTGGTAGGCGTCAGACGAGGAGAAAACAAGCTACCTGGCAAAATTGGCCCCATGATCTTGCAACCTGGGGATAACCTCATCTTGGCCGTAGGTAAGGAGTTTCAAAAGCATGACAACCTGCGTCAAAATTTTATATTCATTAAGCCCATTGAGTCAGATGAGTACCTCAACTACCGAGAAAGCTGGCTTACTCTGGGTATTTTTCTATCAGGTTTAGGCTTGACGGCACTCGGAATCATCAGCTTGTTCAAATCCATGCTGGGAGCTCTGCTGATCTATCTCATTTTGGGCTATCTTCCCCGAAAAAATATCCGCAAGCATGCCAATCTAGGGCTGCTCATCATGATTGGCTCCTCACTGGCCATCGCCAGGGTATTGCAGGATTATGGCCTGGCCCAAGCCCTTGCACAAGGAATTGTCCAAGTTTTTGGGGATCAAGCTCCATTAGGAGCTTTAGTAGGCATTTATCTCGCCACCTTGGTACTTACAGAACTGGTCACTAACAACGCAGCCGCCGCCATCATTTTCCCCATCGCTCTGTCTACTGCTCAGCAATTAGAGGTATCTCCGATGTCATTTGTGATGGTCGTCGCCTATGCAGCCAGTGCCAGCTTTCTAACCCCCATTGGCTATCAGACCAATACCATGGTCTACTCCCTCGGTCAATATCAATTCAAAGACTATTTTAGGAGTGGACTCGGACTTACCATTCTTTATGCTGTTTTGGTCATCAGCTTGGTTCCCAAGTTCTTCCCTTTTTGAATTCTCCTGGCGACTTCCCGGGCTTCTTTTTGGGCTAAATCACTCACTCTGTTGAGCCATTTCGTTAACGTATCAGGCTTGCGATGCTTCACGTCTCCCAAGGTCAAAATCTTGCTTTGGTAGCCACAATAATTCAAGATCACCTGCTTGACGGCTCGGTATGCAGGCCGCCCGTACACCCAGCGATCAAACCAGGTAGGAGCATCCATGGTCATGATGACTCGAGCCGTCTTCCCACTCATAAGTCTGTCACGGGTATATCCATTTTCATGATAGGCGAAAAAATGTCCTGGCAGAAAAACACGGTCTATAAAGCCTTTTAGCAAAGCAGGCATTTGCCCCCACCATACCGGAAAAACCAATACCAAGTGATCGGCCCGTTTGAGTAGGTCCATGGCTCGAACTAGGTCTGGCTCGTGAGGAGTACGTTGATGATAGCCGTATTTCAAAATAGGATTGAAGTCAAGGTCCACCAAGTCTAAACGCTCAACTTCCTCGAATTCCTGAGCCGCGTGCTGATAGATGTCGGTGAGGGCCTTTGCATAACTCTCTCGATGTGGGTGACCATTAATGATGAGTATCATGATATTTCTATTTAGTCCAGCTGGACCAAATAACGGCCAAAAAATACTTTTATCCAAGTGGACTAAAAATATTTTTTACTTTTACCCCATGCCCAATCAAACTGCAGACAGAATTCTTGACCAGGCTTTAGCTCTGTTCAATGAAAAGGGAGTCGAACAAGTGAGTCTACGTGAGATTGCTGCCAGCATGGGCATCACCCATGGCAATCTCCGCTATCATTTTCCCGGCAAAGACGCGGTGGTTAAGGCCTTATTTGACCGATGTGAAAAAGAAGTAGACCAAGCCGTGGCAGAATTGATCCAGGGGGAGGTCACTATTTCCCTATTAGCCAGGATCTCTCGAGCACAGGCAGAGCACCTTTGGCAATTCCGCTTCTTACTCGATCACATGGTGGCCGTTTGCCAAGCCTATCCTTACATAAAACGGGGCATGCAGGCCATGTATCGACGACGTGAGGAGGAACTGAAGGCCTTGCTCCAATTTCTGCGGCAAGGAGGATATTTGCGTTCCGAATTAGATGAGGTAAATGAGGCTATGGTCATCAAACAGTACTTGATGATCGTAGATTTTGCCCCGGGCTTTATCTCCATCTTTTCAGAAAGTGCGAGCCCGGCTGAGCAATTTGAGGAGTATGCCCAAATGTGGCTTTCGCTCCTTGTCCCCTGGCTCTCCCCAGCCGGCAAGCTTGCTTGGGAAAAGACTCGAGTCCCTTCCAAGTGAAAATCAATCAGGGTTTAAACCTATTGTCCATTTTGATGAGGAATTGCAATGGTCAAGCGCCGAGCCATCTCTTTCAAGTCTATTCCCAATGCCAAGTTTGCTTGTAACGCTGGTTCTATCAAATCTTTTGGCAAGGCCTTGAAGCCGTACATCGCCCCCAATATAGCCCCAACTATGGCAGCGCTCGTATCATTGTCTCGGCCGTAATTGACGATAAAAGCCAAGCTTTGGCGAAAGTCAAAATCGCAAAGCATCATGGCTGTCCAACTAATTAGCCATAATTCTCCAGGATGAAAGGGCATACGAAACAACTGTTGATCTAGGGAAGCGTAGGCATATGACCATTGAATGTATCGAAGTCGCTGAGCTTCGTCTTGTACCGGCATAGCCAGCCTCACGGGCAAATTCTCCAAAGCTTGCAGAGAATCTTGTTGCCTGGCCTGATAAACGATGTCTAAGCTCCGACGATACAAGTCATAAGCTGAGCGACCGACCAAGCGACTACGAAAATATCCAGCTGGGTCTACTTCCCTTAACACTGCTTGCAAGTCTGTCCCCTGGCTACCAGGACGCATCGCTACGGCCGCCAGCGCAGCCGTCAAGGCCCCAAGGTCACGGGCGTAGCCAATGTCATAAATATTGAGCGTCAAGGCTTGCTCGTAGGCCCAGGTAGGCGCACCGGGGTAAGCCACTCCGATCAAGGGGCTAAACAGCATTCCTCCGCAAACCATTTCGCCTCCATAAAACTGGTTCAGGGCTTTTCCATATCGGTCTAGGTCTCCACTTTGATAGGCTTCAGCCACGGAAATCCATTCTTTGAGCCAAAGAATCCCTTGCATTCCCGACTCTAAGCTACCGGCCTCTGCCTCGGGTAAGGCTTGCAAAGCCTTGATTTCAGAAATGTATCGCTCAGTCAGCACATCGGCCAGTGCATGCGCGCTCAACTGGCTGGGACGGGTAGCACTTTGGGTAAGTAAATCGACCATCACTGCCTTCCAGCGTGTATCGTCGGTGCTGCCACCGGCGGGGAGGTTGTAATCCCAGGTTCCCTCAGGAGAAGGTTCCCTGACCAAAGGGGTCAATCCCTCAACGTGGCCAAACTCCGCTTGGATGCGCTCCCGAGTCCACATTTCAGTGGGTGCCCCCATGGCGTCTCCAATGGCTGAACCAAGGAGCGCTCCCAAGACTTTGTCGTACAGTACTGATTCTGTGAGCCGTAAAGAGGGGTCTTGCATAGGTGTAGGGGGCTGCTTGCAACTATCAAGGGTAAAAAACAACCCTATGCATATCCAAAGGACTTGGTTTCGATCAAAAATCATGATTTAAAATACTAAGGCTTGATCGATCCTGGAACTATATTCCCATTCTTTGCGCCCTCAATCTTCAAATAGAGCCGAACTGAGGTAACGATCCCCTCGGTCACAGACGATATGCACAATGATTCCTTCATCAAGCTCGCTGGCCAGTTTCCGGGCTGCATACAAGGCGCCCCCGCTGCTCATACCCGCTAAAATGCCTTCTTCCTTGGCTAACAAGCGTGTGAGTTCCGTAGCTTGGTCAGCGCTCACATCGATGATGCGGTCTACTCGTTTGGGTTCGTAGATTTTGGGCAAAAAGGCTGGCGACCAGCGACGAATCCCTGGAATACGGGAGCCATCGGTAGGCTGGGTACCTACAATCTGAACATCTGGATTTTTTTCCTTCAAAAACCGAGATACCCCCATGATGGTCCCTGTGGTCCCCATGGCAGATACAAAATGGGTAACTTTCCCTTCGGTATCGCGCCAGATCTCGGGGCCGGTGGTTCGGTAGTGCATTTTATAGTTGTCAGGATTGGCAAACTGGTTTAGCAAAACATATCCATCTTCACCAGCCATCTTTTCCGCCAATTCTCGGGAATACTCAATGGTGCGCGCACCTGGGGTCAGGATCACTTCAGCCCCATAAGCTTTCATGGTCTTGATCCGCTCGGCAGTAGAGGTATCTGGCATAATCAGGGTCATATGTACCCCCATCAGGCGGGCAATCATAGCCAGGGCAATGCCCGTATTGCCACTGGTAGCTTCAACCAATTTATCGCCTGGAGCAATTTCCTTCCGGTCCAGGGCTCCCTTGATCATGCTGTAGGCTGCACGGTCTTTGACGCTGCCACCTGGATTTTGCCCCTCCAGTTTAGCGAAGATCTTGACGGAAGGATTGGGATTAAGGTGCGTGATTTCTACCAGAGGGGTATTGCCAATAAGGTCAAAAACGGTCATGAATGCTTACTTGAGAAGGTAATAGGTCAATAATCTGTGATCCTGCGGTCAGAAAGACACCTTATTTGGCTTTAAAAATCAAGCCATCGGCTTGCGTACTTTCCGACTTGGTGGCTTCTGGCGGATTTTGCGTGTAGTAGACTTTGGTGTGAGGAGTCACAGAGCGGGTAATCCAGGTATTGCCACCGATGGTGCTATGATGTCCAATCACTGTTTCACCTCCCAAAATGGTCGCCCCTGCATAGATCACCACATGATCTTCGATGGTGGGATGCCGCTTGATCGCGGCATCTCGCTTGTCTACACTCAAGGCCCCCAAGGTGACCCCTTGATAGAGTTTAACGTGGTTTCCAATGTCGGTCGTAGCCCCAATCACAATGCCAGTCCCGTGGTCTATGCAAAAGGATTTACCGATGCTAGCCGCTGGATGAATGTCAATGCCCGTTCGACTATGGGCATGCTCCGTGAGCATACGCGGGATTACTTTCACTCCCAAGCGATGTAACTCGTGAGCCAGACGGTAAGCCGCGATGGCATAGAAACCAGGGTAGCTACGAATGACCTCCGCCAAATTGTGGGCCGCGGGATCCCCTTGGAAGGTCGCCTCAGCATCCTGCTTCAATACCTCATGGATGCTTGGCAAAGCCTTGAAGAATTCCTCTGCTTTGTTTTTCCCGTGCAAATCTTCACGATTGGGCTTGAGATAAAGCATTTCGTACAATGCTTCCTTCAAGTTGAGCACGTGTAGTTCAAAGCGAGCGAAAGATTCAAATCGCTGATTGGCATGCTCTGGAAACAAAACCCCCAACAATTCGGTAAAGAATTCAGCCACTGCTTCTGGAGAGGGGCAATCCGGACACTCTTGATGCCGGAGGAAAATATGACGAAGAAAAGTCTCGTTCATTTACTAAGCTTATCTCCTAGTTTAAACCTGGATTAGCCTGCAAAGTTGCCTTTTATACCTAGAAGGGAATGTCTCATTAGCAACAACTAATCTAAAAAAAGAGCAACCCCAACGGATAATTCAGGTATATGAAAGGAAAATTATTGTGACCTTGGGCAAATAAACCGTCCGAAGGTCGGTAATCCGAACCAAACACTTTTTACTCATTCATTATGAAGAAGCTCACAAACCTGTTTGTACTTTCTATGATTGCCCTGATGGCAATCTTGTCTAGCTGTGGTGTAGATAACCCAGTTGAGCCATTAGGACCTACTGCAACCCTGCGTGCCAGCGCCAACGCCGTGGTGGACAGCGCTGAAGTTGCGTTGGGAGACACCTTCCTGGTTTCACTTTCTGCTACGGCTGGTGATGCGGCTCTTAATCGCATTGAAGTGCGCGAAAATGGCGTGGCTGTAGATCCTAGCCGCATCGTTTTTGATGGATTTGCTGCTCAGAACAATCCTAATCCACTAGGGGGAGTAGACCAGCTTGATTGGGAAATCGAAATCCAGGCTCCTGACGCTGAAGGTACGTTTGAATACTCCATCATCGTCACCGATGAAAACCAAAACGTAGCGAACACCGGTGTATCCATCACTACATTTAGCCCTGAGACCGTAGCCAATGTACGTACCATGGTGATGTTGCTTAATCAAGGCGGCCCTGTCGGTACTGGTGGCTTAGACTTAGATACAGGTACTGGTACGGGAACTGCGGCTGCTGATACTGCTGCTGACATCCGTGACATGGGCATTGACACCAACCAAATCCCAGCCAACAACTGGATTCAGAAGATCGCTTCCATCAACGGAACTACGCTGAAGCTACCTGCGGCTGGCCTAATGTGGGATGACATCGAAACCATTGAGGACATCGCTGCTGCATTTGCTCAAGGCACTGAAGTGGTAGGAGAAACTGAAGTGGTACAAACCGATGATTTCTTCTTAGTAGAAGCTACTACCGGCACCTTGTTTGCCATCTTAGTTACCGATGTAAACGTCGTGACTACGGATAACAGCGACAGCTACACCTTTACTGTAAAAGGGCAATAGGCCTTTTTTCATAAAATTTAATGGCCCTTGCCCTTAAGTGGTAAGGGTCATTTTTTTATTTTATCCCCATGGCTACACTCCGTTATTTTCTTTTTGGGTTGCTCTATTCCGTTGGGCTATTTGGCTTTGGTTGTAGTCCGACTCCCACCGCAAAGCTTCCCCAACAAGCTGTTCCCGCCCAGGTCATGAGTTTGACGGCGGATAGTTTGGCCATGTCGATCCTTCCCGATAGTCTCCAAGTGGCCATTGAAGCAGCGCGAAAAGGATCGATCTGTACCCTTGATCGCTTGATTGGGGTATTTAAAGAACAAGTGTGGCTAGTTCCTAATGAGGCCCAGCGCATCCTCGCATGGAATCAGCAGCCGGACCTCGTTCGGTGGATGGGGATCATCGAAGAAGAGGACAGCAGCGAAATCGAATTCTTTTGGCAAATGCTGCAGGACATGAGGCACCGCTTGACTGAGAAGGAAGTCAAGTTTCAGTTGGAGGATTCCTGGTTGGGGCATTGCAACCTAAGTGATAGCCGTGCCTTCGTCAAACTGCGAGATCGGGAGCCGACCATCTACCTGTGTCCCGCGTGGCTAGATCAGTCGCCTAGTCATCGCATCGCCACGGTGTTGCACGAGTTGGTACATACCTTTGGCTATGGCCACCCAAGGGGCACGGATTTTCCCCAGGAAGCTTTGGCTTTGGCCCGTGATTATCCCAAGCTGGCTCGGCG
>CAZFPQ010000004.1:13226-25482 GCA_964521065.1 uncultured Bacteroidia bacterium
GAGTTGTATATTTGTTTGTTTCCAGTAAAATGAGGTGCCACCTCAAATCGATGATAGTCTTATGAATCCACAATTTTGGAACCAGCGATTTAGCGAAGACGAACCTGTCTATGGCCTACAACCCAACGCCTTTTACGCCTCGGAATTGGCGAAGTTGAAACCAGGAAAGATCCTCTTTGTCGCCGAAGGCCAAGGAAGGAATGCCCTACACGCGGCCAACATGGGCTGGGAGGTCACGGCCTTTGATTACAGCGAGGTCGCCCGAACGCAGGCCTTAGAATCTGCCGCCCAAGCCAGGCTCTCCCTCGATTATCGCTTGATGAGCTATGATGCCTTGGAACTGCCGCTGGATTACTTCGATGCGGTGGTCTCCGTGTTTGCCCATATGCCTCCAGTGCTGCGGCCACAGGTACATGCCCAGTTGGCCCAAGCCTTGGCACCAGGAGGTCAATTAATTCTCGAAGGTTTTCACAAAGATCAGTTGCCGCTGCAAAGCGGGGGGCCTAAAAATGAGGCTATGCTCTTCAATGAGGCCGAGCTAAGAGCAGATTTTTCACCTTGGTTGCCTTCGCTGGAGGTCACCCAAGTGCGAGAACGTTTGAGTGAGGGGTCCTACCATCAGGGGGAAGCGGAGTTGATACGGGTTCGAGGGGTGCGTTAGCTTATCCTTAGGAATCTTGGAAGCGAGGAACGAGACTTATTATTTTTAAGAGAAAAAACGCGCTCAATTCAATCATTTCTGACTTTTATAGATACTATATCACAGATGGCTGACGAATCTCAATAACGACTAACAGATGATCAATAGATGGATGTTCTACGTACTGTTTGTACCTCTAATGCTATGTCTCTCTTGTACGGGATGTAAGATCTATTACGACTGTTATCTTCGAAATTGCCAAGATGAAGCAGTGACAGTTAAAGTGTTTCCTCCAGCTTCCGATCTCATAATTTCAGTTTTAGAAGATAGTATCCCTTCTAGTAGTAATGTAGAAAAGGTCAAGCTTCAATTAGTCGCTAGTAAGTTACATGAGAAGAGTCCGTTTACGATTCATGATGATAGCATAGTCCATTTCATGCTACCAGCGCAATCAACGATTTGGATAAGTTTGGGTCAGCAACTGGAGCAAACTGCACTCTTTAATATGGTCATTTATGGTACGGATAGCAGTGAGGTTTTATTAGACACAAGGAGTGATTCGGCTGAGCATATTTCTACGCTTAAGGTTCGAAACCGGCTAATATTTCCTCGCCATGCGTGGATAGATCTGGGGGTATGCAATAAGCGATAGTTGATCATGCTGACTGGGACTGCGGATGGGAGCGGCTAATCAAGCATCGCCTAGGTGACTAAGTATGTAGGGGTACTTGTGGAATCAGAACTTCTGGAAATAAGCATAAATCTATGCTCCCTATTGTGACTACTTATGGAACACACGTGGCTGCCATCGACCGAGGGATGGCGACCTTGAAATCAACCCTTATAACGACTAACAGATGATCAATAGATGGATGTTCTACGTATTGTTTATACCTCTACTGCTATGTCTTTCTTGTACGGGATGTAAGATCTACTACGACTGTTACCTTCGAAATTGCCAAGATGAAGCAGTGACAGTTAAAGTGCTTCCTCCAGCTTCCTATCGCATAATTTCAGCTATGGAAGATAGTCTTCCTTCTAGTAGTAATGTAGAAAAGATCAAGCTTCAATTAGTCGCCAGTAAGTTACATGAGAAGAGTCCGTTTACGATTCGTGATGATAGCATAGTCCATTTCATGCTACCAGCACAATCAACGGTTTGGTTAGGTTTGGATCAGCGACTGGAGCAAACTGCACTCTTTAATATGGTCATTTATGGTACGGATGGCCGTGAGGTTTTATTAGACACAAGGAGTGATTCGGCTGAGCTTATTTCTATGCTTAAGGTTCAAAGTCGGCTATTTTGGCCTCGCTATGCTAGGATAGATATGGGGGTGTGCCATACGCGGTAGTAAAATGAAAAAAGCACTCGTAATCGTGATGGTTTGGGCTTGTATGGCAGGGTACCAATGCCAGAATGCAAATCCATGCCAAGGGTTTCCAGATCTAGGGATAAGCCCTAATCAGTCACTCCATGACTGGCTACGTCCCGACGGATACTACTACGAAGTGGTCACCGATACACCTCAAAGTGGACGGGTACTCACCGAGATGGTAATCCTTTACCAAAATGGAGTGGCCATAGCGGGAGGATCCTTCGAGGTAAGCAGCTTGATGGAGCTGGATGAGGCCGTTGGTTCAATTGATAACAATGGTTTGTACAGAGAGTCAAGAGACTTTTGGGGGATATTCAGTTCTGATAGTCAAAACATAGCAATAGCGCACTGGGGTCCAAGGTCTTGTGGAAAGTACGGCATCCGGAGGGAGGGACAAGTGCAAAACGAAACAACTTTCGTTTTGACAAGCCAAACTGATATCGATGACAATGCACCCTTTTCTGTCGAGCCAGAAGTCTTCAGAAGATATCACTTCCGCGGCTTCAGTCCCAAACCTGATAGCACCAATGACTTTGTGCCGTGAAATACCGAAAATAGACCATTACTTATCTAGAGCAACTACCATGAAACCACACCTCTTCCTCGCCCTCCTATCGTGCTTTTTCATCAGTTGTGAGCGATGGAATCCATGCCGACACTTTTCTGAACTAAGTATTGAAGCAGGAGCGATTGATCAGACCGTGTTACGCCTAGACGGTTACTACTATCTCCGTTCAGAAGATTCGAGTGTCAACCAAGAAAGAGCTTCAGAGTTTTTTGTGCTATACGAAAATGGGGTGGCTTACCATGCTCTTGGAGGAACCTTTGAGCAATTGGAATCCAGCCTTAGATCCGCTCCAAATATTTTCTTTAGCTACGACCATCGAGACCACTGGGGCTTATTCAGCATTGATGGAGATTCCATTGCTATTGAGAACTGGTACCCTAGAATCTGTGGGAAACCTTCCATTTTGATGGAAGGCCACGTTTTGAATGATTCCTCGTTTATACTTACTCGAAGTCTGAGCAAAAATTCTAACTCAACGGTCGTTGATAGTTTTGGTTCTTCTTTGACCTACTCCTTCCGTCAATTCGGTCCCAAACCTGATAGCACCAATGACTTTGTGCCATGATCAATCAAATACAAGTCCTGTGAATCAGCCGTTACCTACCCCCGCTCCCCCAAAGGCAGCGTAAAATAAAACCGGCTCCCCTCCCCTAGCGCAGATTCCGCCCAGACCTTGCCACGATGGCGCCGGATGATGCGCATCACGGTGGCCAAGCCAATGCCTGAGCCTCGATACTTTTCAGCGCTTGATAGGCGACTAAAAGGCTTGAATAAGCGCTCCTGCTCTTTCATGTCAAAGCCAATTCCTCGGTCTTGTAGCACGTAAATGGGCTGCTCGCCCTCAGTTTGCACATAAAAGGAAACCTCAATCGCTCGATCAGGCTGGCTGTACTTGAATGCATTGCTGATGAGGTTGTCCAGCACCACTCGAATCAAACGGGGATCTCCCCATACGCTCAAGCCTGGCTGAATGTCTATTCGAAAGTCCCGTCCCCTGTACATCTGCTGCCACTCTTCTACGACCTCGGTGGCCATCTCACTCAAGTCAATCGGCTGCCACATCAATTCGCCAGAACTGTTGCGAGACAGCGCCAAAATGGAGTGAATCAGGTCCTTCATCCGCAAGGTACTGGCCGTCATGGTTTTGAGGTGGTTCTGGCTCTCCTCATCTAATTCCACCGTTTGATTGAGTCGCTCTTTCAACAACTCCAAAAAGCCGCTGATGCTACGCAAGGGGGCTCTAAGGTCATGAGAGACGGTGTAAGTGAAAGAGTCCAGATCGGCATAGGCATCTTCTAAGGCTTGGGTACGCTGCTTAACGCGGTGTTCCAGCTCTAGATTGAGTTCACGCAGGGCTTCCTGGGCCTCCCGGCGCTGCTCGTTGCGGGCATGGCGCTCGATGGCCAAAGCGGTCAACGACCGGGCTCGTTTGAGTAATTCAAGATCTTTGGGATCTGGCTTACCGGGGCGATTGAGGTACATCGCAAAAGAGCCCAACACCGTATTGCCTTCGCCAACAATAGGAGTCGACCAGCAAGCCATTAAGTTATAGCTTAAGGCCAATTCTCGGTAGTCCTCCCATAATTCGCTTTCGCGGACGTCACTCACCACCACCAATTCATTGCGATAGATAGCCGTGCCACAAGAGCCCGCCTTGGGTCCGACGGGGTTTCCGTGTACCGCGCGGTTGAAGCCTTCAGGCAGGCGTGGAGCCGCACCGTGAGCCACTACCTGGCGATCCTCATCATACAAAAGGACGGAACCCATTACCTCTGGGCGCTCGTCTTCAATCATTTGAATGATGGCGCTCAAGGTATTGACCAAGGGTTCATCGTTCAGCATACCCTCTAAAATCGCTTGTTCTTTGAGGGCAAGTCGCTCACGGTTGGCCAGCTCTTCTTCCACCAGCATTCGTTCTAGTTCATGGGCTACTCGCTCACTGATTCGGATTTTCTTCCAAGCCTCGATTACCGGTTTTGTCAAGGCTTGTCGGTGCATCAACACCAAGATCCCCATGCTTATTCCCTTACGAGTCTGCAGGTTACAGCCGAGATAGCTCTCCACCTCCAAATCTGAGAGCATAAAATCCCTAGGATAGAGTTGTTGGACCCCTTCCGTAAAAAAACAAATGCCCGGCTGAGCCAAAACTTCCGCACATGGAGTCCCATCTAAATCGTATACCAAGCCCTCCATCTTTCCTTCAGGTCCCACGATGGACCGTATATGCACCCGGTCGCGTTCAGCCTGAAAATGGCCTACCATGACAAAGTCTACCCCCAGGTGGGATTGAAGACCGATACATAACCAATCTAGAAGTTCTTGCCCGATTAAGTTGACTCCATTTGGTTGGTCAAAGTCATCTGGCAACATGGTAGCGGTAGTAGGTTCCATGTTGAATGCGTTGTTGGAAGCTTGATGAGAGAAATACCTGCCGCCTCATATTTCCACAATCCGTAAAGTTGGGGTAGGGTGAACTCATTTCGCCTCTTCTTTAAAGAGCCGAAAAAAAGCCAAACAAAAAAATCACTTCTTCCGTAAATCTATGGGTCCGATCATTTATCCCTCCCCATCGGATCCACTCTCCCCACATCAAGACTGAGGCAACTCAAGTAGTATTTCCACCGAAAAACTGCCTTAGTAAACATGCACGCAATAAAAAAAGCGGCTTCAAGGCCTCAGCAACCTTTGCCTCCGCTAGTTAACCTATTTGCTTATTTGAGAGAACTTTTTCGGTTTTCTCAACCTATTACTGATTTTTCTAAAAGTAAGCACGAAGGAGAAAATCCTTGGTGGTCACTCCAGGAAATCATGCAGTGGAGTCAACAGGCTTCTCAGCTCTCTGAGGGCAGGTTGCCCTTAGAGTCTCACATAGATCCAGAACAGCGTAAGCCCCTTCTGAAAATCCAACGGATCAACCAACTTCCTACCCTACTCTTGCCAGAACTACTGGAGACTTGGGTAGAGTGGAAACATGACGAGGCCCACATGCTTGATAAGAAGATGCTCTTATGGGAGGAACAGGTGGAGTTACATGCAGCCTTTGAAGCATTAAATGTGAAAGTAGCAGGGCAGCCTTTTGAATCACTGGAAGAGATTCCCATCGTTCCCGCTCTAGATCCTTGGTTACAATTTGACTTAGATGAGGAGCAGCGGGTAATAGTTAAAGTAAAAAGCAGCCGTGTGGTCGGTTTCTCAGATTCCCCTCAACGAGTAGAGGCCTGGCAAGCTTGGGAAGCTAAGCACAGAAAGAACGTGGCTCACCGCAGAGTGGTGTCTAGAATCAACCAGCTGTATGAAGCATTGCATCAGCTCCATTTTCAGTCCGAGTCTTGTCAGGAATTGTATTTGAGCTTTGGCCTACTCCAAGGACAATTGAATGGAGTTGCTTATCGGCATTTCCTCTTCCATGTACCCTTGGAGATTAGCCTTCATCAAAGAGAACTTGTTCTCCGTCCCGCAGCCCAAATGCCAATCCAAGCAGAGGAGCATTTTTCTCCTTTGTTAGAAGCATGGCTCAATGGAGGAAGTACCCAAGGAATTGAGGGTCGTCGTCAGCAAATCCTAGGCAAAGTAGACTCCTTCAATGCAGAGAGTCACGAGTTTAACTTTGACCTCAATTACCTACGCTTTCATTATCATCAGGCTGCACAGGAAATCTTAGCCCCCCTACCCTATTGGGAGGATCGGTTCCTGCACGATAAGGAGCTTTCTTGGGATTTACCTGCCGAATCAACCTCTCCAGGTTTGGCCTATACGTTTTCACCGGTGATCTGGGTCGCGGAGCCCAAAGAGGATTTTCCTGTAGCTCGCGATGCAGATCGCATCGTCAAACAAATCCATCAACTGGTACATGAGGGCCGTACAGGTGAGGTCCCCGACTTTTTCCAGCATCTTTTTAGCCTCAAGTCAAGTGAAAACTCCCTCAGAATTGCCTACAATCGGTCCTCAGAGTTGAAACGTACCCAAGGATCAGACCTTCAGCAGGTAGAATTAGAGCCAGATGAGGGGCAGTACTTTTTCCCTTTGCCCTACAACTACGAACAGCTTTCCATTGCGCAACGATTAGAAAAGCAAGATGCGGTCACGGTCAAAGGCCCTCCTGGTACAGGTAAAAGTCACACCATTGCCAACCTGATCGCTCACCACGCCGCTAAGGGAGAGCGGATATTGGTCGTCTCTAAAAACCCCAAGGCACTAGAGGTCATCCGCAAAAAACTGCCGCCGGTAATCCAAGAACTGACCATGCTATTTGCCTCCAATAGCCTCTCATCAAAGACCCTCAAACAGGGCATTGAGGCTGCCAGTGAGCACCTCAGTCGAGCTGCTACGGAGGATAAACTTCACAACCTAGAGGCCCAACGTATAAGGATCCAGCAGGAAATTGAAACCAAGCTAAAACAGGTTCAGGATCATTTAGCGCTGAACCAAACAAAACTCACTCTATCTATACCTGGCCAAGGCGAACTTATCCAATCCTTGGCTGAATGGGCCGCTTACTTGGCCACGCTCCCCAGCAAACCTCATTGGCTCTTGGAACCCTTACCTCCAATCGGGAATGTCTCTACCCAGCTTGAAGACCTTCTAGATCTGGCACGTTCATGGGCTGAAATAGATCACGCTTTGTTGGATTTCGATTGGCCAGATTCTCAAGCGTGGATACACCCAAACAGCCTGCAAGACTTAGAGCGTGAGTGGCAGATCCTACATTCACGAGTGGATTTGGTGGCATACGAACAGCTCCCCCCCCATGCTTTTGATGAGGAGGTTTTGGTAGCTTGGGCAGAGGTTCAGGGCCATCTATCGGTCTTGGAGCGAAACCAAGATTTACTTCGATCTGCGGCCTTTCGTCCCGATTTTTTACAGAAAATCTGGCTAAAATATGGGCAACAACTTAATCAACTAGATGCCTTAGCGGCCCAGTTTCTCAGCTTCAAATTTGACTTCAGCGCTTGTTCAGAATCCCAGCCAGAGCAGTTGCTTGAACTCTTACTCAATCTGATGGGACGCTATGACCGTGATGGGCAGTTGAACCTGATCACTCGTCGACTTTTGCCCAAAGCAGAAAAATCCTTCTTTGATTGCCACATCAACGGCAAAGCCATGAGTAGTTATCGAGACTTGCGCAAGGCAGCCAGTTATCTCCAATGGCAAGTCAACCAGGAAAATTTACGTAGAACAGTAGAAAACTACTTTCAACATCTCAACGCTCCCCTACCCCAGTTTAAGGCTGTTAAATCTCCCTTAGAGGCAGCTCGCCGCATGCTCACGGAGCTAAAAGCGGTCGAACAGGCTTATCTCGAAGTAGAAGCTTTCAACCATAGTTTGGCGGCTCGCCAACTCCCGACTTTGAATCCCAAAGACATAGATCCGTCTACACTTGCTTTTTTGGCGGGACTTAGCAGCGTAGCTAGAAGCCATGAGATTCAGGAGCAGTTGTTCCAGGCTGCCCGTCAATTGGCTCATGCAGGCACCCACCCCATTGTCTCGGACCTACAATCCTGCATTCAAGTCAAAGACCATGGCCGTTATCAGCTTTTGATAGACCAGTACCAATCACTGCGAGAACAAGCGAACTGGGCCAAGGCATTATACCAGCGGGCACAGGGATGGGCAGAGGACCTGCCTCAATCCATGGAAGCACTCATGCGAGGGGAAATCCCAGCAGACCTGGGCTTGGCCGATTTGAAGCAAGATCTATTTCGCATCGAGTTGGAAGAAAAACTAGCGACCTACTTAGCGGAACTAGGCGCAGTACAGCCTTTATTAAAGGAAGTGAAGCAGGCTCGCCTAGCGCGAGAAAAGCTTACTGCGGAATTGGCCGCAGAGCGGGCTTGGCATGCCAGACGGAGAGCATTGACAGAAGATCAACTTTCCAGCCTAGCGGCTTGGCGCAATGATTTGATCAATGTAGGTAAAGGCTTTGGGAAGAATACGGCCCGTCATTTGGCTTCCGCTCGGCAAAATTTGAAGAACGTCCAGGGTGCCCTACCTGTTTGGATCATGCAGCAGGACGTAGTCACCCGTCTCTTTGACCAGCCTGAGCCTGGCCAATTTGACCTCTTGATCATCGACGAAGCCTCACAGTGTGATATCAGTGCGCTGAACCTAATCTTTCGCGCCAAAAAGTCGGTGATTGTCGGCGACGAAAACCAGACTTCGGTTAGCACCCATGCACAGCAGTTCCCCTTGGAGCGAACCAATCGGATTTTAGACCGCTATTTGATTCACCATCCCTACAAGCAGCAGTTCAACCTCAATAACCGAACTGCGTCCATTTACAGTCTAAGCGGTGTCGTCTATCCCAATGTGATCACCTTGCGTGAGCACTTCCGCTGCGTCCCGGAGATCATTGGCTTTTCCAACCAGGAGGTATATCATCATAAAATCCAAAGCCTCCGTACCTCCAAGAGTGGTCGCTGGGGCCAGGCTACAGAGATTCATTATTTGGAAGATGATCCTAAAAAGAGCTTAAAACCACAATTGGCGAAGCAAACTGCTTTGGCCATCCGGGGCATGATTGAAGACTATGAGTTGGGGCATATAACGGCTTTACCTACAGTAGGCGTAATTTGTCTGGAGTCTTCTAACGAGGCGCACTTGGAGGCTTTGACCAAGGAATTGGGGCGCGATCCCAAGCTCAAGGCCTATCGGGATCAACTGCAGTTACGGGTGGGGACGGCTAGGCACTTCCAAGGAGACGAGCGCGACTTGATCATCTTGACCACCACGGCCAGTCATTCCCGCACCGCCAAAGGAAAGCTGAAGCCTCCAAGGGCCGTCCTGGGGGAAGACATGATGCGCATCTACAATGTGGCCGTGAGCAGAGCCCGAGATAAGGTAATCTTGCTACACAGCATCTTGCCGGAAGCCATTCCCTTGATGAATCCGGATTGTTATCGAAAAAGGCTGATTGACTGGATGATGCAGAGTGAGCCTCTTATCCACCCTATCCCTTCATCAAAAACACCAAGTGTGCAAACGGAGGAAGACCTCTTGGCCGAGCTTTGTAGCTTCTTTGCCTCAGAAGGCTTCACGGAGCTTCATCCTAAGTTTCAGGTCGCAGGGCGCCATTTAGACTTGGTCATTGGGCATGGGAAAGGCAGCAAAGGGCTCATCGTCGAAGCTCCTGATCATCCGCAAGTCCTTTCTCTAAGTGATCAGGCTTTGTTGGAGCGTACTGGGTGGGATCTTTATCGGCTTCCGTCCACGCTCTGGCACCTCGCTCCGGACCAGGTCAAATCAACTTTGAGGAAGTGGCTGAATTAGAGGCTGTTTGAGTGTTGAGTTTACGGCCTAAATTTGTCTTGGCACGAGTACTTGGGATTAAGGGGCCCGAGTAGGAGTCTGACTGCGCCGATTTTTCTCAAAATAGCCCGCTATTCCTCAAAAAGCCTGGCTTGTCAGAACCAAAAAATCCAGCGCTTGGGCTCGAAACACCAAAACCCAGATAGCTTCTAAAAACCCTTGCCTATAGGTCGAAAAACTGACCAATTCTACACAGCGTTCAATGTAGCTAAAGGCAGGACTCTTCATTCCCTTGAGGGTCCTGCCTTCTTTTACCCAGTTGGCACTGGTATCTACAGTTTCTCTGTGACCCAGTTTGGCCAAGGAATAAAGGCTCCACTTTCCCAGCTAGGATCATCCCAAGTAATGGCATAGTCACTGAAAGGTTCAAAGCACAGTTTCAAGAAGGAGATGGCGTCCTCTGAAGGAGTCCGCTCTAACACCTTGAGCGAGGCAATAATGTGGTGAAAATATACCTGATCCATGAAAGCATCGCTGGTGTATCGATGATCAATGTAGGTCATGTAGTATTTCCCATTGATCTCTGTAAAGGCCAACTGGTACCAACAGGCATTTCCGCTTTTTCCCGGAAACTCATACTTGGCACTGAGGATTCCATACGTTTCCAAATCAATCAAAAAAACTCCTCGGCGTCCGGCCTCACTTTCTTGAGACACCAAGTAGACCTCCGCTATTTCCTTTCCATTCTGGACGAAGCTCCTTTTAATTTCTATGTCAAACTCTTTCACGGCGCTTTTTTTGAAGGCTGGGGAGAATACCTTAAAAAAACTTGCTGCAGGTACTTCATGCATCACCCTGCTCCTCCCCGCTTCTAGCCTTTCCCCTATTTCCGATAAGGTTTGGCGAGTCATTTTTACTCGATCTACCTTTGGGAAGCGTTTCTCTTTCCTACAATACAAATCAGCTTTAGACTGGGACAGGTAATATAGCTCCTGCCGATTGGGGCTATAAAACATGGAGCGGCTATCTGCGGAGTAGGTAACCTTTTGGTGATAGTGGTTTTGATCAAGGTGTTCCAACACCTGGGTCCAGAGGTATTGGGGGGGTCCACTAAAAATAGCCACTTCGCCTAGTTCAATAGGAACTGGCTGGAGCCAAATGGTGTCGCTCAGCTCAGTTCCCCCTCCTATCCTCACTTGGCCATAATTGAGGTGGCGGATGATCAAGGTATCTGATGTGTTATTTTCCCACGTTAGGGAGAAAACTCCGTCCACGTTACTGAGTACTCCCCGTTCGGACTGACCCAAGGGAGTCAAGCTCGCGTAGGGGATGGGGCTCCGACTTTCCCGATCCATCAAGGTGCCACGCAAAGTGGTCTCTTGACCTTGAACAGAGGTAGCGGTTAGCAGACAGATACTTATTATTCCGAAAGCAAAGGAGGAAAAAGTGTGTTGCGACATGGCGGCATGATCTAGGTTGGTTTAACACAAGCTCCCACAGTTTGAAAGCCCATTGAGTAGGCTTTGGGAGTAGCAATACCCCTGTTAGAAGCAGGATATGTATTTAACCTAGAATTGGCCTTAAGGTTGAAAAGTTCTTTCACTAATCAGGCAATCCCTGGTCCATCGCTAGCTCGCTGATGCAGAAACTTAATTTATCCCCCCTAGCCGAACTTTTGCTTACGTCATCTCCTGAATGTTACCATTACAGGAATTCCACTCTACAGCAGATTAAGAGAACACTACCTCACATTTATTTTACAAGGTAATCCACTCATTAGGCATCTTATTTAGGTCGAGCTTTGGTCCACTTTTTCTTCACGTAGGCAGCCAAAGCTGCATTAACATGATCCTTGAGTTTGCCCGGCTCCCAATAAGCGATGTCCTGAAGCTTTTCTGAGGTGTCTTTGCTGATGATAAAGGTTTTTCGGGTTTCTCCGTCTTTGCAACCACGCTCGCTTTTAGGCCGATCCTCTTCTTCCTCGATGAGGTATTTAGGCTTGCTAACTTCTCGATAGAATTTTTCTCCTTCTTGGCGGGTCTTGCGTTTCGGCTTGGCAATTACTCGCTCTTCTCGAGACTTGGTCCGGGCTTTGGGTTTTACTTTAGGTGTAACATCTGGTTCAGGTTCTTCCTTCACCTCTTCTACCTTCGGGGCAGGTGGAGTTGAGCGGGTAGTATTCTGCAAAATGGAGTTGAGCCCTCCTAGTCCTTGCGCTTGCGTTTTGAAATCTTTCTTCGCTTTAGCCATCATTCAGTGAATTAACTGTGCACAATGTGTACTTGAAATACAGGGTGACGAAAAGGAATTGGTGTTTATTTATTTGTAAACAATGTACACAATAAACTAAAAGTTTACTATACACCCATCAGACCCATCAGACCCATCAGACCCATCAGACCCATCAGACCCATCAGACCCATCAGA